>CAZALZ010000004.1:49261-60854 GCA_964486475.1 uncultured Gammaproteobacteria bacterium
TCGATGGCAATGAGGCTGCTCGCGGCGCGGAAATAGTCACTGCCCCCGGACAGGGAGGCGGTCCGCAAATCAGAATTTTCGACGGCGCGGGTAATGTTAAGGGGCAGTTTTTTGCTTATGACAAAAATTTCCGCGGCGGTATTTCTACGGCATCCGCCGATTTAAATGGCGACGGTTTGGCTGAAATTATAACCGGCGCCGGTCCCGGTGGCGGCCCCCATGTCCGCATATTTAACGCTACAGGCGGTTTAATCGGTTCTTTTTATGCTTTTGAAAAAGATTTTGCCGGCGGGATAAATGTCGGAACGATTTCAATGAAATGACCGATTGTTGTTTAATTTGGTAGAAAATTATTAAATCGGATTTTAAAATAAAAATTTAAATTTATGAAAACGGCTATTTTTGAAAAGAAAAATGTTCTTATTATCGGCGGAGCCGGTTTTATCGGCTCGCATCTCTGCGATGAAATTGTCAAAACAAGCAAGGTTATCTGCTTGGATAATTTTTCAACCGGTAGCGTGCGAAATATTGATCATTTATTAGCTGAGCCGGATTTTGTTTTTTTGCGCCACGACATGTCCGAACCAATTGATTTGGAGTCTGAACCTTCTTTGCAGAAATTTAAGATTCAATTTCAAGGAATTCAGGAAATTTATAATTTAGCCTGCCCGTCTTCTCCCAAAAATTTCATTAAAAATCGACCGGCGACACTGTTGGCTAATTCTTATGCGATTAAAAACGCCATTGATTTAGTTCGCAAATATGAAGCTAAGTTTTTGCATTTTTCTTCCTCAGTGGTTTATGGTCCGCGCCGCGGCGATGAAAAAATAAACGAAAGCGATATTGGACAAGTTGATTTTCTTTCTGATCGCGCTTGCTACGATGAGGGAAAACGCTTTGCCGAGACTTTTGTTAAAACTTGCCGAGACGTCTATAACATTGATGCCAAAATAATCAGAGTTTTTCGAACTTACGGTCCGCGAATGGCCCTACGCGACAATCAAATGGTTCCGGATTTTGTCAGCGATGCCCTGGACGGAAAAGAATTGACGATTTTCGGCGATGAAAAATTTTCTTCATCTTTTTGCTATGTTTCCGATGTTGTCGATGCGGCCGTCAAAATTATGGAAACCGATCTGTCTGGACCGTATAACATTGGTTCGGATATTGATGTAAGAATTTCGGCCGTGGCGGAAAAAATAATCGAAATGGTTGGTTCGTCTTCAAGGATAGTTTATTCCGATCCGAAATTTTTTATGAGCGAATTGCCTTTGCCGGACATTTCCCGGGCTACGGCTGATTTAGGATGGATGCCGATAGTAACCCTGGCTAAAGGTTTGGAGAGGACGATTGAGGAGCTTCGCGCCAGTAAAGGGCTGAAAAGCATCGGATATGAACAATAAAAACCGAACAAAATATTATGTTATCTTTAAGGGAAAAATTAAAAGAACAAATTTTATCAGCTAAGACAGCCGCGATAGGAAGAATCGCTGAAAAAATTTTATCTCACGCGGTCGCGGAGGGGGCTGACAGCATAACCGTTGATGCGAAAGGCGCGGAGGGGGAGGTTGTTTTTTATGACGGAAAAGAAATCAAGGGGCGCTTGGCCATCCCCGAAAAAATAAAAGATGATATTTTTTTAGTTTTTAAAGAATTGTCGGGCGTTAGCGGAAAGCAAAAAACAGGCATGTTTAAAAAACAGATCCTTGGGAAAAAAATTATTTTTTTCTTAGAGGTCGTTATTTTGCCGCCCGCGGAAAGGATAATAATAAAATTGGAAAATCGCCGTTTTGATTTGATTGAAATAGGCCGCTTGGGTTTTGAAAAAAAATCGTTAGAGAAAATTAAAAAATTTTTAGCCGGCCGCCGCGGTTTTGTTTTGGATATCGGTCCTTTTAATTCAGGAAAGACCACCGCGCTTTACAGTTTTATAAATCATCTTAATCAATCAAATTTAAATATAACAACTTTGGAAAAAGAAATAAGCTATGATATTCCAGCTGTTAACCAAAGCGAGCTTTCTTTTAAAGAAGGTTTTGGCTATCCCTTTCCCTTGTCTTCGCTTTTGCGCCAAGATCCGGACGTGGTGATGATTGATGAGATTTGCGACAAAGAGGCCGTCGAAGCTTCCTTGCATCTGGCCGATCGCGGTTATTTTGTTTTGGCTGGAATTTACGGAACAAGTTTTAGTGCGACCTTTGATTTTTTGTCAGGCTTGGGGGTTTCCTTGCCTTTATTTTCTTCAACCGCTAAGATTATTATCAACCAGCGTTTGGCCAGGCGTAATTGCCCGTATTGCCTGGAAAGCCGAAAGATAACCAGAGAAGAAGCTGAAAGAATAAAAGAAGTTATCGATGTCGGCGCGGTTTTAAAAAAAATGCGCCAGGAAAAGATAAACCCGATGAATATTTCGTGTTTGGAAGATATGAATATTTTTAAAAGTCGAGGTTGCGGAAAGTGCCGTCGCAGCGGGCAATCCGGAGAAGTTGGAATTTTTGAAGTTTTAGAAGTCGATGAAACCGTTAAAAAGCATCTGCGTTCCGGACATTTCGCCGCCGCCGCGGCTGAAAACAAGAATCAAGGCTGCTTTACTTTATCAGAGGCGGCTTTCGCCAAATTGTCTTTGGGAATTATCAATGCGGAGGAATTTTTAAAAATTGTTTCAATTTAATAAAAATGAAAATTTTTTGCGTAATACCGGCGCTGAACGAAGAAAAAAACATCAGCGAAGTCATAAAAAAAATTCTACCGCTGGTTGATACGGTTGTTTTGGTTGATGACGGTTCCTTGGACGATACGGCAGGGATTGCCGCGGCGGCCGGCGCAGTTGTCTTATCCCATCCGATAAACCGCGGACAAGGCGCGGCCTTAGAAACCGGCAATCAATATGCTTTGCGGCAAGGCGCGGATATAATTTTTCATTTTGATGCCGACGGGCAATTCAGCGCCGAAGATGTTCCGGAAATTTTGGCGCCGCTTGTTTCCGGCGAGTTTGATGCTGTTTTAGGCTCAAGATTTTTAGAAAAGAAATCCAATTTGCCGCTGTTTAAAGAAAAAGTAATAATGCCGCTGGCTCGTTTGGTGAATTTCTTGTTTTTTGGAATTGTTTTAACCGATCCGCAGTCGGGTTTTCGCGCCCTTAGCGCCGCCGGCTGGAAAAAAATTTCCATAGAGCAAAACGGCATGGCGCATGCCTCAGAAATAATCGCCAAAATTTTTAAGAATAAATTGCGCGTCTGCGAAGTGCCGATTTTTGTCCATTATAAAGAATTCGGCCAGAAATTCAGCGGAGGGATTAGGATATTTAAAGATTTGCTAATCGCCAGATTGATGGAATAAAATTAAAACTTAAAATAATATTTTTTATGTTGCAGCAAATAATTGCCTTAATAATCATCTTCTTTTTTATAATCAGACTTCTTGTTTTGAAAAAGAAAGGTTGTTTGCCGGCTGGAGAATTTATCTTTTGGCTTATTTTTTGGATTTTGGCCGGAACCTCGGTTTTTTTCTTAAAAACCATAGATCGCTTAGTATTCGGGTTGGGATTTTCCGCCTCCGGTATAAATTTTTTGGCTTACCTGGCGATTTTAATTCTTTTTTATTTAATATTTCGTTTGCGCTTGAAAATGGAAAGAATTGAAAAAAACATTACCGCTATAGCGAGGAAAATAGCCATTGATAGTAATGAGGCAAGCGATAAAAAATAAGGTGTTTTACTATTTATTATTTATAATTTGCCATTGTGTTAAAATTTGCTCAAATTACTTGTGTTTATCCTCCATATAAAGGGGGGATTGCAAACAGCGCGCTAAGGTACGCAAGTCTTTTGCGATCCGCTGGGCACAAGGTGGAAACTTTTACGATAAGCCGCCAAGATTTTAAAGATCAGCAGAACGACATAGTTTGTTTCAAGGCTCTTCCCGGCCTCGGTAACGGGGGTTTTTTGCCGCAATTGCTTTTTTGTCTAAAAGGATTCGACAGAGTAATTTTGCATTATCCTTTTTTTGGCGCGTCTGAAATTGTTTGGCTTTTAAAAAGATTTTTTTGGAAAGACAAAAAGAAGTTATTTATTCATTATCATATGGACGCGGAATTGCCGAATTTTTTTTTAAAAATTTTAAGCTTGCCTTCGGTTTTGATTTTTAATTCTTTATTTAAATCAGCCGATAAAATAATTTGCGCCAGTTTGGATTATGCTGAAGGCGGAAAACTCAAGAGTATTTATAAAAAAATCCCCGATAAATTTATTGAAATTCCTTTCGGCGTCGATCTTGATAAATTTAAACCGAAGCGCCGGGATCTGCTATTGGATAATAAAAAAAATAACAGGGAGTTCACTGTTCTTTTTGTCGGCGGCTTGGATAAGGCACATTATTTTAAAGGAGTTAATGTTTTAATAGAAGCAGTGGCGAAGATAGAAAATTGCCGGCTGAATGTTGTCGGCTCTGGAGATTTAAGAGAAGAATATGAAGAGCGAGCGCGCAGGTTTGGAATAGCCGAGCGGGTGGATTTTTTAGGAAATATTCCGGACGAAGATTTGCCTAAAAAATATCAAGAAGCCGATTGCCTGGTTCTACCCTCTTTAAATAAAAGCGAAGCTTTCGGAATCGTTTTAGTGGAAGCCCTGGCCTCCGGTTTGCCTGTAATCGCCTCGGATTTGCCCGGGGTGCGCGAAGTTTTTGAAAACGGCCGGCAGGGATTATTGGCCGTGCCTGGCGATTCCGGCAGTTTGGCCGAAAAAATTAAACAGTTATTAGAGAATATTTCCATCCGCGAAAAAATGATGTTTGAGGCCGGAAAATTAGCGGAAGAGAAATATGACCAGAAAGTAACGGAAAAAAAATTATTCGGCGTTTTGGTCGGGTAATAAAATCCAATCAATTATGAAAATAATCTTAATTAATAATACTTACGCCACCGGTACGCGCGGGGGAGCTGAAAAAATAACAGAAAGAATCGCGGCCGGGTTGGAGAGGGCTGGCCATGAAGTTTTTATCATAGCGGCGGAACCTAAGAAAAATTTTCCAGCCGGCGGCTATTTTCATCAAGAAAAAAATATTTATTTTTTGCCGTCTGATTTTTTTTATTTGGATAAGTATCCTTTGTGGCGGAGGTTTTTTTATCATATTTTTGACAGTTTCAATTTCATCCAGGCTGTTCGAATTAAGAAAATTTTGCGAAAAGAAAAACCAAACCTGGTTATCACTAACAATTTGAAGGGGCTCGGATTTCTATCTCCCGCCGTTGTTAAGAATTTAAAAATAAAACACATACACATTTTGCATGACATCCAATTACTGCACCCTTCGGGCTTGATGTTTTGGGGTAAAGAGAAAATAATAGACAGTTTTTTTGCCGGAATTTATCAGGCAATAAACAAATGTTTATTCGGATCGCCGGCGGCGATTATTTCGCCTTCGCGCTGGCTTTTGGATTTACATGTCGCCAGAGGTTTTTTTAAAAAAGCTGAAAAGAAAGTTTTGCCGAATTGTTTTGCAAGTTTTGACTCCAGAATAAAAGAACCAACTGGTGAAACCGGCGTTTTTCGCTTTATTTATGTCGGTCAGCTGGAGGAGCATAAAGGAGTGAAATTTTTAATTGAAGTGTTCTGGGAGTTTTTAAAAGATGATTTTTCCGCGGAGCTGATTGTCGTCGGTTCCGGATCGCAAGAGCAAGAGATAAAAGAAATTTCCCATGATTGCCGAGAAATAAAAATTTTAGGTAAAAAAAATTCGGCGGAAGTGGCGAAATTGATGCTGAACGCCGATTGTCTGATCGTGCCGTCTTTCTGTTATGAAAATTCCCCGACAGTTATCTATGAAGCCGCCGCTTCCGGTTTGCCGGTAATCGCCTCACATCTCGGCGGGATACCGGAATTGATTGAAGCGGTCGGAGGGCTTACTTTTACTCCGGGCGAATCCGCGGAATTATTGGATAAAATGCGCCTGTTATTTACTCGGCCGGCGGAATTGGATAAAATAAGAAAGAAGGAAGCGGCTTGTCGCCGGGTCGATTACATAAAAGAAGTTTTATCTCTATAATTTTTCAATAGCGGGAAATATGATTATTTTTTCTAAAATTCAGCATGATTGGAGTAATTTAAAAGAAAAGATCGGCGACGCTTTTGCGGAGATTTTTTCTTTGTTGCCGGCTCGCTTGTATATGGGCGCCGCTTTATTTTTAAATATTAATCTTTGGGTTTTTTCTTGGCTGTTTTATCGTTTGGTAAGAGGAGAATTAATAGTTCTTCATTATAATGTCGATTTCGGAGTTGATTTTTTCGGCGACTCAAGGAATATTTTTATAATTCCGGCTCTGGGCTTCTTCTTTTTGTTATTCAACTTTTTGTTGTTGTCAATTTTCTCCAGAAACAAAAATTTTAATTTTATCTGCCATTTGATGCTTGGGACTGCCTTACTGGCTAATATTTTTTTATCCTTGGCTCTTGGTCCGATTTATTTAGTAAATTTCACTTAATTTTAAAAAATAAAACAAGAATGAAAGCGCGGGGTTTCTTTCTTCAAAAAACATGTTTGATTTTCAAATTATCAGAATTTTAATTTTGACTTCCCTTTCTTTTATTTTCGCCTTTTCTTGCACACCGGTTTTAACCCATTTTTTGTATAAATATAAATTAGGGAAACAAATCAGAAATAGCGGCGCAACGCCGATTTTTTCCGCTTTACATGCCCATAAGGCCGGAACTCCGACTATGGGCGGGATTTTAATTTTAGGGTCGCTGGTTTTTTTTATCGCTTTTTTTTATTATTTGGGAAGATTTTTTCCGGCCTTGGCCGGATTTAATTTTTTTTCCCGCGCCGAAACATTGTTGCCTTTGGCGACATTTCTTTTGGCCGGCGCAGTGGGTCTATTTGATGACTGGCTGGATATTCGCGGCCAAGGAAAGGGCGGTTTGAAAATGAGGCATCGCTTGCTTATTTATGCGGCTATCGCCGCGATCGGCGCCGCGTGGTTTTATTTTAAATTGGATTGGACTGTTTTGCATATTCCGTTTTTCGGCAATTTTGAAATAGGTTATTGGTATATTCCATTTTTTATTTTTGTGATAGTCGGGACGGCTTTCTCTGTTAACGCAACCGATGGTTTGGACGGTTTGGCCGCCGGCACTTTGCTTTTTTCTTTCGGCGCTTACGCCGTAATCACTTTTGTTTTAGGGCGTTATGATTTGGCGGCTTTTTGCGGCGTAATTATCGGCGCACTTTTGGCTTTTTTGTGGTTCAATATCGCGCCGGCGCGTTTTTATATGGGCGATATTGGTTCCATGGGAATGGGAATCACACTTGGCGTTATCGCTTTATTGACTAATTCGGCCTTTATTTTGCCGTTTATCGGCTTGATTTTTGTTATTGAAACTTTATCTGTGATTATTCAGCTATCTTCTAAAAAACTGCGCCAGGGCAAAAAAATTTTTCTTTCCGCGCCGATTCATCATCATTTTCAGGCAGTTGGCTGGCCGGAAACTAAAATCGTAATGCGTTTCTGGGTGATTGCCGGAGTGTCTTCGGCGATAGGGTTGATAATATTTTTATTGGATAGAAATTTTTAAGTATTTTAGAATTATAAAATAAAAAATTTAATGCGCACTGCTTATAATGCGAGAAGTAAGAAGATTTTTCATTCTCCAGACAAGCCTTTGCTTTTTTCAGCGTTCGCCTTGGCTATCTTGGGGTTGGTTTTTTTGTCCAGCGCTTCGGCGGTCGTGGCTTATGTAAAATATGGCTCGACTTACCATTTTTTTGTCAATCAATTGATAATACTTTTAATCGGTTTGGCGGTTTTTTATTTTGTCTATAAAATTGATTATCAGATTTGGCGAAAATACGCCTTTTTCTTTTTAGCGGCTTCCTGTTTTTTATTAGCTTTGGTTTTTATTCCCGGGATAGCTTCGGAGTGGGGCACTTCTCGCAGTTGGATTAATGTTTTCGGTTTTTCTCTTCAACCTTCGGAATTCGTTAAAATTTTTTTTCTCATCTATCTGTCCGCTTTTCTGGAAAGCCGGAAAAACAATTTAGCCGATTGGCGGCAAGGATTCCGTCCATTTTTAATAGTTCTCGGAGTTATAGGTTTAATGATGCTTTTACAGCCGGATCTCGGAACACTGATAATTATCGCTTTAACTTCTTTATCGGTTTATTTTGTCGGTGGCGGCAAGGTCTGGCATATTATTTTTATTTTAATGGCGGCGCTTCTGTTAGTTTTTGCAATGGTTCAAATTAAGCCTTATCAAATGAAAAGGTTCACCTGCGTTTTTAATCAGCAGGAGAATTCTCAAGAAGAGTGTTATCAGCTTAATCAATCGCTAATCGCCATTGGTTCCGGTGGGATTTTCGGGCGCGGTTTGGGACAGTCGCGCCAGAAATTTCTTTACCTTCCGGAGGCTTACGGCGATTCTATTTTTGCGATTGTCGGAGAGGAAGTCGGCCTGTTGTTTTGCCTGCTTTTTATCGCTCTGTATATTTTCTTTTTTTTGCGTCTAATGGCGGTGGCCAAGCATGCTCCTGATCTTTTTGGAAAACTTATTGCCGCCGGCGTCGGTTCTTGGTTGATTATTCAAACTTTTGTAAATATCGGAGGGGTTATCGGTCTCATTCCCATGACTGGCGTGCCATTGCCATTTGTTTCTCAGGGGGGATCTAGTCTTTTGGCGGTTTTAATCGGCTTGGGGGTTGTCGCCAATATTAGCCGACAAACTTACAATCGCGGAAAATAATTTTTTTATTTTTTCGGCAAAACGACTTATCATTGAGTTATTTTTTGTTTTGGTTTAATATTGATATATGGAAAGTAAGCCGAAAAAAATTATTTTAACTGGCGGGGGGACAGCCGGTTCTGTCTCGCCGCTTTTGGCAATTGTTGAGAATTTGAAGAATTCCGAGAATTTTTATTTTTTATTTTTGGGAACAAAGAATGGAATAGAGAAGAATATGGCTGGTGAAATCGGTTTGCGATATAAAGCGATTCTGGCAGGAAAGTTTCGTCGATATTTCGATTGGCAGAATTTTTTGGATATTTTTAGAATTTTTCTGGCATTCTGGCAGGCTTTATTTATTCTTGTTCAAGAAAAACCAAACTTGATAATGTCAGCCGGATCTTTTGCGGCCGTACCGGTTGTTTGGGCGGCTTGGGTTTTGCGCATTCCAGTAATAGTCCATCAGATGGACGTGCGTCCGGGCTTGGCCAATAAAGCCATGGCGCCGTTCGCTAAAATTATCACTGTTACTTTCGAGAAATCTTTGGCGGATTACGGCAAGAAGGCGGTGTGGACGGGAAATCCGTCTCGATTTGCGATTTTTGATTTGCGATTTTCGAAAGACGATATTATAAAAAAGTTTAATTTAAAAAATAATCTTCCAATAGTATTTATTTATGGCGGCGGAACCGGAGCGGAAGCGATAAATAAGTTGACAGAGGAGAGAATCAATGAATTGTGCTCATTCTGCCAGATTATTCATTCTACTGGTAAAGGGAAGATGACTTCGGCGCGAAATGAAAATTATCATCCATTTGAATTTTTAAATGCCAAGGAAATGCAAGCGGCTTTGGTTGTGGCCGATTTGGTTGTCTCGCGCGCCGGCTTGGGAGCGTTGACAGAAATTTCCCAATTCGCCAAACCGGCCATAATCATTCCGATGCCTGATTCTCATCAAGAGGACAACGCCGCGCTGTTGGTTGAGAAGAACGCCGCGGTGGTTATAAATCAAAAAACCCTGAACGCCGATTTTTTGTCGGCGGCGATAAAATCTTTGTTGGAGAATGAGGTAGAAAAAAAGCGTTTAAGTGATGAGATTGGCAAGATATTTAAGAAAGGTGCGAACGAGGATGTAATTAAGATAATAAAGAGCGTTTGCATTATGTAATAAGTAGCATAGCGTATGGTTTTAAATTCCCATACTGCCAAATATATATTGCCAATACCATATGAACTTGTCCAAAATTAAAAAAATATACATGATCGGAATTAAAGGCGTGGGGATGACGATGTTGGCGCAGTTTTTGGTTTCCAGGGGTTATAAAGTTAGCGGTTCTGACACTGAAGAAGTTTTTATGACCGATCGCGTTTTGGCGAAATTCGGTATCAAGGTTAATCAGGGTTTTGACTCGAGCAACATTCCTTCTGATGCTGATTTGATAATTTATTCCTCCGCCTATAATCCGCAAACCAACGTCGAAGTCGCTCATGCAATCAAGGGGGGGCAGAAAGGGGTCTTAACTTACGCCGAAGTTCTGGGCGAAATTTTCAATCAAATGTACGGCATTGCGGTTTGCGGTTCACACGGCAAAACCACAACAACAGCTTGGCTGGGTTATGTTTTGCTGAAAGCCGGCTTAAAACCGAACATTTTGGTTGCCGCGCGCGTGGAGCAATTCGACGGCGCTGGAACTTTCGGCGATTCCGCCTATATGGTGATTGAAGCTGATGAATATCAGAATAAATTAAAATATTACAATCCCAAAGGCATTCTTCTTAACAATATTGATCATGATCACCATGATTTTTATCCAACCTTGGAATCTTATATTTCCGCTTTTGTGGAATTTATAAAAAAGATTCCCAAAAAAGGATTTTTGGTCACTAATTTTGATGACAAAAATATTGCCGCCGTTGCCAATGTAAATTGCATCGGCAAAGTTATTAGCTATGCCTTGAACCGCGAAGATGTTGATTATTTTGCTTATGATATTAAACAGTTCGGTTTGAAGCAATATTTTAAAGTTAAAATGGATGGAGAGGATGTCGGCGACTTCTCAATTTCTCTTTTAGGAAAACACAATATTTATAACGCTTTAGCCGTTATCGCCACTTGTATAGAATTAGGCGTGGAGTTAAAAGATATCAGGACTTATCTGGAAGAATTTACCGGCACCGACCGCCGGATGTGCGTGATGGGAAGATTCAACGGTGCGACGATTATTGATGACTACGGTCACCATCCGACCGAAATAAAAGCGACTTTGGCCGGTTTGCGCGTTGCTTACCCGAAAAATAAAATCACCGCGGTTTTTCATCCGCACACTTTTTCTCGCACCAAAGCTTTGTTGAATGAATTTGCGGAGAGCTTTGGCGATGCCAATAAAGTCGTTGTTTTGGACATTTACGGTTCAGCGCGCGAAACTCAAGGCGGCGTAACCAGCCAGGATTTGATAAATAAAATGAAGCAGAATGAGCCGGATAAAGAATTTGTTCATGTAACCGACTTAAAAGATTGCGAAAATTATCTGCGCCAGAATATTAAGCGCGATGAAATTATCATTCTTATCGGCGCCGGAGATGTTTTTAGGGTGGGAGAAGCGTTAATTAATGCTAAATGATAGATTAAATCCCGTCTAGTAAGAGGGGTGGTTCGATTCCCCTCTTGGGAGGGGTGCCTTGGTACTCCAAGGCGGGGTGGGTTGTCCGAACCGGGGTGTGTTTTTTTAGCAAGAATTATTCCGTAATAAAATTGTTTATTTTATTGATGAAAATGTCAAACTATTGACATTTTTATTGTTTTATGCTTATATTATATTGTACATTTAAACCCGCATTTAGCCCTCAAGCCGAACAGCTTGGGATTTTTTATTTATATCAATA
>CAZALZ010000005.1:0-27094 GCA_964486475.1 uncultured Gammaproteobacteria bacterium
CAGGCTCTTGGTTTTGCGGAACATATAGCATAAGGCAGACCATTACGCTCTATGGGATGATCGCCAGCGCCAAGCGCTATGGTTTCGCATACACCGACGGCACAGGGTACCAAACAAGAAATATTATTTATGATGCGAACCTGCTTTATTCTCCGCCGCCGAGCTTCCCCTTGACTTCAGACCAATATGTTATACTTTCCTGGGAAGAAATAGAATGAAAAAAAACGGTTTTTATGCTATACTGTTATTACAATCAACTAAGAAATCAAAAAATAAAATGTCTTTGCTCTGGGAAAACAATCAAGCCATAGGACTGGATATTTCCGACCTGTCTTTAAAAATAGTTCAATTGGAAAAAATCGGCGACAAAATAAAAATCAAAGCCGTGGGCAGAACTAATCTCCAGCCCGGGATTATCGAAGAAGGCGAAATAAAAAATCGCGAAGAACTTATAAAAAGCATTCGCGGACTTCTTTCCCGGCCCAATTACGGGAAAATTTCCACCAACGAGGCCGTGGTTTGCTTGCCGGAAATTAAAACTTTTTTAAAAATAATCGAGGTTGATAAAAACGCCGTTAATTTCGCCGAGGCGGTGCTTGAAGAAGCGAAAAAACATATTCCTCTGTCAGCCGAAGACGCTTATTTTGACTGGCAAATAATCAAAGAATCCGTAAAAACAAAAACTGTTCTATTATCCGCCGTCCCGAAAATTTTAGCCGACCAATATATAGACATTATAAAAGAATCAAAACTTATCGCCACTGCCCTGGAAAACGAATCGCTCTCTATCTGCCGCTGTCTTCTGCCGGAAGAAAACACAAAATCGAAAAATGAAAATTTAAAAAATTATATGATCATGGATATCGGAGCCACCAGTTCCAGTCTTACCGTTTACGCCAAAAAAACTATTCTATTTTCGGTATCCATACCGGTTTCCGGCGAAAAAATAACCAAGAAAATCGCCGAAGAGCTTGATATTGAAAAATTCCGGGCGGAAAAAGCAAAGATTATTTACAGCCTGCAAGGCGGAAACGAACAGCCGATAATCAAAGAAATAATCGCCGAAATGGTTAACGACCTGATTTCCAAAAGCCGCGAAGCGCTTATTTTTTTTAACAACCATTTTTCTTCCTGGGGGCCGATAGACCAAATAATACTCTGCGGCGGCGGAGCAAATATTAAAGGAATAGAAAAAACTATCGGCAAAAATCTTGAAATAGAAACGATAAGAGGCGACGCACTGATAAATCTTGACGGAAAAAGAGAACAATACCTTAAAGCCTTTCAGGAAACTTTAAGCCTTTACATAGATTTTCATGAAACCGGCTACCAAATAAACCGCCGGACAGCAAAAGAAGATAAAACTTTGAAAATATCCCAAGAAACGGCCTTAAGCTACGCTACGGCTATCGGCCTGGCCTTGCGCGGCGTACTAATCCAAAAAGAATAATGTTAAAATTAAATTTAATTTCCGAAAAAAATAAAAAAGAAATAATTTTAAAAAGGGGTTATTCTCTAATCCGCCGAGTTGGTTTTATTTTGGCGATTTTTATTTTTTTTCTTTCGGCGATATTTTCAGGGGCGAGCTTCATAGCGCAAAAAGTTCTCCAGGAGTATGTTTCTTCGTCGGAATTCTATGAAGACAAAGGGCAAGAATTAAACAATGAAAAAATAATAAGCATTAATGAAAAGATAGATACAGCAACGACAGTACAAAAAGATTTTTTTCCTTTTTCCGTTTTAATAAAAGACCTTTCCGATTTGATAACCGCCGGAATTTCTTTAGAAGGAGCGCAAATCGATATCAATAAAAAATCTTTAAAAATTTCCGGCACAGCCGATTCCCGGGAAAATTTTCTCGTTTTTAAAAAGAACTTGGAATCATCCGACTTATTCGCCGAGGTGGATTCCCCCCTGACCAGCATTCTGCAGAAAGAAAATATTGAATTTGAAATGGCTATGAAGATTAACCTAAATAAATTTTTCGAGTTATGATTGATTTTTCGTCTTATCTAAAAAAAATAATCCTAAGCAGCTTGCTTTTTATTTTAATTTTCGCGGCGGCGATATTAATTTTTATCATACCGTCGGTGAAAAATTTGACTAAAACCAAAGAAGAAATAAGTAAGCAAAAAACCGCCCTAGAAGAGGTCTATATCCAGGGGCAGAATTTAAGAAAAATTTCGGATAACCTGAAAACCGTCGAGCCGAATTTGGAAAATTTAAAAAAAATATTTATCAGCTTAAAGGATGATTTCAAGTTCGTAACCGCCTTGGAAGAAGCGGCGGAAGATTCCGGAGTAAAGCAGACGATCAGCGGTTTGAATTATCCCGACAAAGAAAGCTTCAAAAAAACGAGTTTCCAAAAAATCCCCCTGCAGCTGACCACTACCGGAAATTTTCTGTCACAAATGAAATATTTGTCGGCTTTAGAAGCTCTGGATTATTATATAAGCATAAAAACTTTAGAAATTTCAGGCCGGTCCGACGGTCCGGAAGAGGAGGGCCGCATTGATATGCAGCTGACGGCCGAAACTTACTGGCAAGAATAACATGAAAATAAAACTGCGCGAAATAGCCTTGATTGCTTATTTTTTCTTAGCCTCCGCCATTATCGGCGCCAGCTACTGGGCTTATAATTTTTTAAACGAAAATTTCTATCAAGCGGTTTCCCAATCCGAAGAAATAATTAATTTGAAAAAAAATATAGCCGCCGGTGCCATAGACATCAAAGACTTCAATATTATTCTGGAAAAGCTGGAAAAGAAAAAAAGCGGCTACACCGACGCCGAAGAAATAAAAAATCCTTTCAAATAAAAAAAACGCCGACTGCGGCGATTTTTTTTAACTTTTAAGACTGTCTAAAAATTTTTCCAACTCCGGCGGCAAAGGCAAACTGAACTCATATCTTTCGCCGTTCGCGGCGGAAAAAGAAAGATAAGCAGAAACCAAAAAAATTCTTCCCAGCCGCAACTCCCTGTTAGCTGTTTTGCTTTTCCTGGTGGAATAAAGATTGTCGCCGACCAACGGATGGCCGTAAGCGTAAAAATGAACGCGAATCTGGTGCTTGCGGCCGCTTTTTATTTTCACCCGCAACAAAGTATAGTTTTGAAAACGCTTAATAACCTTAAATTCCGTTAAAGCATCGCGGGAATCGCCGGCATCCTCAATCCCCTCTTCATAACCTTCGGGCAAAGCCGCTTGGCGATAGCCGGCGGCGGAACGTTTGATTGAAAAATTTATACTATCGCTTTCCTTGGAAACTTCGCCATAAACCAAGGCGATATACTCTTTATCTACGAGGCGCTGTTGAAACTGTTTTTTTAAATAAAAAAAACTTTCATTATTTTTGGCGACAACCAACAAACCGCTGGCTTCTTTATCCAAACGATGCATAATGCCGGGGCGATATTTATCTTCGCCGACTCTTTTTAATTTAGGATATTTTTTTAAAAGCCAATCGGCCAAAGTCGTTTGCTTGATATGCGGCGCGCCATGCACAATCAGCCCCGATGGCTTATTCACAACTAAAAAATCCTCATTTTCAAAAATAATTTCCGGCTCGGTCGCAACAACTCCGGAAACAACCAATTTGGCTTCGGCGGATTTTTCTTTTTTAGCCGCGATTTCCAACAAATCCCCGTCTTTAAGAAAATAATGTTTATTTTTAAAAGACCCGGAAACTGAAACGTTGCCAGATTCTATTATTTTCTGAATCTCCGCCCTTGATCTATCTTTCATTTTTCCAGTTAAAAATTTGTCCAACCGCAACCCGGCTTGTTCTTTTTTTATTCTATATTTCATAATCTAAATATTAAAAACAATTTTTATTAATCTAATTAAAGGCTAAGCGGAACGATTTAATAAATCGTTCAAATCTTTTTTGGTAAGACCGCCAAAAATATAAAGCGATAAAAAATAAACCGCGCCGGCCGCTGTTAAAAGCAAAAGCAGATAAACCCAATTAAAAAAAATTTCGGCGGGAAAAATCAGCAAAAATGCCGACATAACTGCCGCTGCCGCCAATGATTGCCAAAAAATCCGCCAACTCGGAGAAAATCCCATAAATTTACGCGCATAATAAAGCATAAAAATCGTAATCGCAGCTTCGCTGTAAATAGTTACTCCGGCCGCGCCGAAATAAGAATAGCGCGGAATGAAAATAAAATATCCGGCCAAGGCGGTTATAGCCGTAAAAAAATAAGCGGCAATAATTTCTTTTTGTTTGCCGGCGGCGACAACGGAATGCGACAGGATACAGCTTAAAAAAACCAAACCGGCCGCAATAGACAACAGCCGCAAAATATTCCCGGCCGGTAAAAATTCCGTTCCGGCCGCGGCCGAAATGACCGCTGTTGAAAGAATTTGCGCGCCGGCAATAAACGGCACCGATAAAATTATCGCTAAATCGAAAATTTTCTGCAAAATCCTCTTAAAATATTCTTTTTGCCCACCAAACCAAGCCGCGGATAAAACCGGCAAAATTATTCCGGCCAGCATAAAAGGAATAGTTGTAACCACCTCGATAACTTTGTAAGCCGCGCCGTAAAGCCCGACTTCGGTTTGTGATTTTAAAGCCGAAAGAATTAAGGTGTCTGCTTTTAAATAAAGTAAATTGAAAATCGTAGTTAAAGCCAGAGGCCAAGAAAGCTTAACCGCCTCTTTCCAAATTTGCAAATCAAAAGCCGGATTTATTTTGACGAATTTTCTTGAAAAATAAAAATGCAAAATAAAATTAACAGCACTCCCCGCCACGACCGCCAGCATCATTGCCAAAAGCCCAAAATCAAAGAATGCCGCCAAAATTACGCCGACTAAAAGAGCTGCGCGGCCGGTTACTTCGGCTATAGAAGCCTTATCTAAACGTAAGTTCTTTTGAAAAACCGCCACTAAAATCTGATTTAAAGCGACAAAGAAGAAGGATATTGCCGTTAAAGCTATTCCTGTTTTAATTTCAGGATCGTACGGAAAAAAAATCGCGAAAACCGGCGCCAAAGATAAAAAAAGCGCGGCGGAAATGAAACGTAAAGTAAAAAGATTGTCTAAAATTTTTTTCTCGTTGACTCCAGGCTTAGAAATCATTTGTACTGCCACTAAAGTCATCCCAAAATCCGCCAAAATTCCAAAAAACGACAAAAAAGTCATTATTGTCGTATAAACGCCAAAACCCTGCGCTCCCAAATATCGCGCCATTATCATAACGGCTGCCAGCCCTAAAACGGTTGTAACCGCTTTGCCGAAGATTTGAGCGATTGAATTATAAGCTATTTTGGTTGAAAGACGCATTTTTAAAATTGACAAAGGCGGCAAAATAAAAAGAATTGGTTATTTTCCGCAATTTTATGCTATAATATAAATAGTCATTTAGAATATCATTATAACATAATTTTGGCAAAAATATGAAAAAAGCAAAAATCACTAAACCACTTTTAGGAATTATCTTATTTTTATTTCTATTAGTTCCGACAGCTCCTGTTGCGGCCGGACCTTTAGAAATCGATGAACAAGAGGGTTTCGGTCGCGGAGGGGAAATTCCTTCGGCTTTCGGAGAAAGCGGTAAAGATCCGCAAACCCCCACGGAAATGGCTATAAGAATAATAAATATAATTTTGGGATTTTTAGGATTGTTGACTGTTTGCTTTCTGCTTTACGCCGGGTTTGTCTGGATGACTGCGGCCGGAGATAGCGGCAAGACAGAAAAGGCCATGGGAATAATAAAAACTTGCATTATCGGATTAATCATAATCTTCGCCGCTTGGTCGATATCTTATTTCGTGATAACAAAAATAGACGAATCAACCGGCGGTAGCAAAAACATAAGAATAATTTAATATGCTCTCCGGTTTAAAAATTTTAAAAAAAATCGCGATATTTTTAATTATTTTGATTTTCACGGTTTTTATCGCCAGCCGCGGAAAAAATTTCCCCAAACAAGACATTTCTTACGGAGCCACTTTTTCCAAAAAACACGCCGAATCTTTAGTTGGAGAAAAATGGCGGGATAATTTTATTCTCGCCCTTGATGATTTAAAAATAAAAAAATTCCGCATTCCCGCCTACTGGGACGAAATTCAACCGGAAAATTCCGGAAAATTTGATTATTCCGACTTGGATTGGATGATTGAAGAAGCCGAAAAAAGAGATGCGGAAATAATTTTAGCTGTCGGCTATCGCTTGCCGCGCTGGCCGGAATGCCATATTCCAGAGTGGGCGGAAAAAATTTCCGAAGAGGAAGAAAAAAAAGCCATTCTCTCGTATATGGAAACAACCGTGAACCGCTACAAAAACCGAGAAAAAATAATTGCTTGGCAAATCGAAAACGAACCATTTTTGCCGTTTTTTGGAGAATGCCGCCAATTGGAAAAAAATTTTTTAGATGAAGAAATAGCTTTAGTCAAAAAATTAGACAACCGCCCGATTGCCATTACCGATTCCGGGGAACTTTCCCTTTGGATTCAAGCCGCTTCTCGGGCTGATTTCTTTGGAACCAGCTTATATCTGAATACTTATTCCAAAGTTCTTAACTCCTATGTAACATATCCGATCGGACCATGGTTCTTTCACTTGAAAAAAAATATTACCGGGCTTTTTGCCAAACCGGATAAATGGATAGTAATAGAAATGCAGGCCGAGCCTTGGGGACCGACTTCTTATTCCGAAATGTCAGAAGAAGAAAAATCCCGCACCATGGATATTGGAAAATTTCAAAAAATAATAGATTTCGGGAAAAAAACCGGATTCGGCGAATTTTATCTCTGGGGTTTGGAATGGTGGTATTGGGAAAAAGAAAACAACAATAATCAAGGCTTATGGGAAGAAGCTAAAAGAATTTATTCTCACTAAAAATATGCCGGAAAAAAAGAAATATGCGATCGGGATAGATATCGGCGGAACAAACATGAAAGCCGTTCTTTTTGACGGCAAAAAATCCGTAATGGATTATTCCTTGGGAACGCCGAAAGACTCTTTAGAACATTTGATTATCATGATTTTAGCCCTAATTGAACCATTACAAAAAAAAGCTTTAGAAAATAAAATTAAAATCACCGGCGCCGGAATCGGAACAGCCGGAATAGTGGATTCTAAAAGCCGACAAATAGTTGATTCTCCAAACTTATCTATTTTAAACGGGGTTGATTTGGCCGGAATAATTTCACAAAAAATATCTTTACCGGTAAAAATAGATAATGACGCGGAGTGTTTTTTGCGCGCGGAAGCGACTATAGGAGCGGTGGAAAAATATAACAATGTCTATGGCTTGACTTTGGGAACCGGCATTGGTGGCGCCTGGTGGCTGAATAACGATATTTATTACGGCGAACGCGGGCTGTCCGAGCCGAGCCGGATGATCATCAATTTTTCCGACGGCGCCACACTGGAAAAATCTTATCAAAAACTGGCGCAAAACAACCCCTTGAATTTGGCCATTGATGCCTATCGCGGCGACGAGTTGGCCAGGCGCGCCTACCAAGAAATCGGGAAACTCCTGGGAATCGCCTGCATAAATATCGTCAATTTAATAGATCCGGAAGCGATTGTCTTTGGCGGCGGGGTTATGGAATCGGGAAATTTCTTTCTGCCGACCCTGAAAAAAACTTTAGATGAAAATATGCCCTCAGCCTCGTTGAAAAAAGTAAAAATACTTAAAGCCAAGCTGGGGAACGAAGCCGGAGCGATTGGCGCCGCCCTATTATTGAACTGACAAGACGATAAAATTAAAAAACACCCGCTGGTGTTTTTTAAAATAGCGTAAAATTTTTAATTTTCCAACATTTTTAGCAATTCTTCTTTAGATTTTATTCCAGCCAAAGCCGCAACCGGTCGGCCGTCTTTAAAGACCTTAAACGTCGGCAAAGACATTACTTCATATTTTTCCGCCAAATCGGGACTGGCATCAACATCCACCTTGGCAAAAACTGTTTTGGCGCCGGCTTCGGATTCCGCTTCATTGATGGTTTCCTCCATTAATTTACAGGTACCGCACCATGGAGCAAAAAAATAAACGAAAACAAGTTCTTGTTTAGAAGCCTCAAGAACTTCTTTTTCAAAATTCAAGTTATTGAGTTCTAACATTTTAATATGCAGCACGCAATGCGCAGTCGCGTTTTATGGTTGAGCCAAGAACGCACACTGCCCTTTGCCTGCTACTTTTTTATTACTTTATCTATTATTCCGTATTTTTTCGCTTCTTCAGACCCCATGAAATTGTCGCGGTCAGTATCTTCTTCAATCTTTTTTATCGGTTGCCCGGTGTGCGCCGCCAACAAAGAATTCATTTTATCTTTTATTTTTAAAATATGCTCAGCGCGAATTTTAATATCCGAAGCTTGTCCTTCGGCGCCGCCCAAAACTTGATGAATCATTATTTCACTGCTCGGCAAAGCGAAACGCTTACCTTTTGTCCCAGCGGCCAGAAGCATCGCCGCCATTGACGCGGCCATGCCGACACAGATTGTGGACACATCGCTCTTGATATATTGCATCGTGTCGTAAATCGCCAAACCGGCCGTAACCGATCCGCCTGGAGAATTTATGTAAAATTTAATATCTTTGTCGTTTCCTTCAGCGTCCAAAAATAAAAGCTGGGCGATGATGATATTGGCGACATGGTCATCAATCGGTTCGCCCAAAAATATTATCCGATCTTTTAAGAGACGAGAATAAATATCATAAGCGCGCTCTACTTGCCCAGATTTTTCGATAACTGTTGGAATTAAAGGCATAAGATTAAAAACTGCATTATTAATAATAAATAACGGGTTGTAATTGAATTATAGAAAAAAATCGCAGAAAAGTCAAAAAAACAATTTTTATACTTTTCTATAATTTTATTCTTTGTCTTGGCTGAATCTGTAACAGATAACCGGCAAAACAAACAAAGTCAAAATTGTGGAAAAAGACAAACCGAAAATAATGGTAAAGCCGAGCGGACCCCAAGTCGGATCGGAAAAAGCCAGCGGCACCATACCGACGACCGTGGTAATCGTGGTTAGAATGATCGGACGCAATCTGGATTTTCCGGCGTCAATAATGGCTTCTTTCAAGCCAAGTCCGTCTTTGGTGTTCATATTTATTTTTTCCACCAAAATGATGGCGTTTTTAACAACAATACCAACCAAAGCCACAATACCGATGGCGCCAGGAAAACTTACCGGCTGGCCGCTGATAAACAAACCGAAGAAAACGCCGATCAAAGACAAGGGAATGGTCACCAAAATAAACAAAGCTTGCTTAAAAGAATTAAATTGAAGAACCAGCAAAACTAAAATCAAGATAACGCCGATTATTAAAGCTTTGAATATGTCGGTGAAAGATTCTTCCATATCTTCACTTTCGCCGCCGTAAATTACTTTATATCCGTCCGGAACGTCCATTTTTTTGATTTCCTTTTTTGCTACGTCAAAAACTTCTTGAGAAGAAACTCCTTCGTCAATATCGCCGACAATACTGACAATTCTATTTCCTCCGTCGTGCTCAACAAGCGATCGGCTATAATCTATTTTAGTTTTTACAAATGAGGAAAGCGGAATGTCACCTTGATTAGTTAAAATCGTAATTGATTCAATATTATTCAAATCAATCTTTTTATTGCTGATTCCGTCGTTCTGGCCGTCCAAATCGTATTTAACCAAAACATTGGTTTCTTTGCCGTCATTTCTGATAACAGTGGCATCAACTCCGGCAACGGCAACGCGCAAAATCGAAGCGATTTGCGAAGTGGTAACGCCGTACATTTGAGCCTTGGCTCGATCTATTTCAATGACTATTTCGCCCGGAGAATCGTCGCTGGCGAAACGCACGCTGCGAGTGCCGGGAATATTTTCAACGATTTCCTTGATCTGCGTGGCCAAATTATCTAAAACATCCAAATCATCGCCCTGCACGGAAATAAAAATCGGATCAGAAGACGGCGGACCCATAACATCCTGGGTTAATTCGTAATTTAAACCCCCGATATCTTTTAATTTCTTATTATAATCTTTTATGAATTCTTTGCTGCTGCCTTTATATTTTTTGTTCAAATTTACAACAATTCCGGCTAAATTACCGTCGCCGGAAGATCCGCCGCCCACGATCCCCCCGCCGCCAGTTTGCGAGCCGATACTGACCAAAAAGGAATCCACTCCCCTTTCCCGCATTAAAAGATCTTCCACTTCTTTTATTTTTATATTTGTATTTTCTAAAGGCGTGCCGAACGGTGTCTTAAAATCCATATAAACTTTACTTTCGCCACCGGCTGGAAACATATCCGCTTTTAACAGCCCGGTAACCGGCAACAGCGCCGATAAAATAAAAGCAGCTGCCACTCCGATTAAGATTTTATTGGATTTCTTTTTATCACTTAATAAAGACTCGATAAAATTATCATATTTAACAATAACATTGTTTATTGTTCTATCTTTCCAGCTTAATTTGTTTTCCGGCTGATTTTTCTTATCCGCCGCCTCAACGGAAGTCTTGCCCTTGAAAACAAGAGAAGCGATAGCAGGAATAAGCGCCAAGGCAACAAACAAAGAAGACAAAAGAACCGCGCTGATAGTAACTGGAATACTAACCATAAATTTACCGATAACGCCGCTAACGGAAATTAAAGGCAAAAAAGCAAAGACCGTTGTCATAGTACCGGCAATAAGCGTCCATTGAAATTCTCGGACAGCAGAGACGCAAGCTTCCTTAGCCGGCAACCCTTTACGCATATTCACATAAATTCCTTCAGCAACCACAATCGCGTTATCCACTAAAATCCCCAGAGAAAGGATTAAAGAAAATAAGGTCAGAAAATTCAGCGTATAGCCGTAAGCCTGTAAAAAAATAAACGACATTAAAAAAGTCATTGGCACAGACAAGCCGGTCAGCAAAGCTTCTCGCCAGCCCAAAAATAAAAATAATAAAATTACCACGATAAGCACCGTTTCCAAACCGTTCACCAGTAAATTGCTTAAATCATCTTTAATATCTTGGCCGGAATCCTTGCTAACATCAAAGCTTAAATCTTGCGGATAATTCGCTTTTTCTTTGTCCAAAACTTTAAAAATTTCATCAACCAAACGGGTTGTATCCGCGCCGACCGCTTTATAAACACTTAAAGAAATAGCGTTTTCCGCCAGCTGGCCGTTTTTGCTAAGGCGGGAAATTGTTTCCAATTCGGTATAACCGTCATAAACATTAGCGACATCTTTCAAAAGAATTACGCTGTCGGACAGATTGGTTAAAGGAATTACCTGAACATCTTCCAAATTCAACAAACGGCCGGCAAACCTCACCGTATATTCAGTATTGGAACTTTCTATCGACCCGACCGGAATATCGCTATTGGCCGTGCCGATAGCTTGGGTAACTTGCAAAAGAGAAAGATTATAGCCGTCCAATTTCGCTTTGTCTATGACAACTTTTATTTCTTCATCCTGTCCGCCGATAATCTCCACGCTGCTGACGCCGGAAACTCCCTCCACGACATCTTTTATTTCATCCGCGTATCTTTTTATTTCCGTGCTTTCATAAGGGCCGCTGACGGAAAAAGTCAAAACAGGCGAATCGTCCAAGCTGATTTGCTTAACAGTCGGCTCGTCCATATCGTCCGGCAACTCGCCTTTGGCAGCATCAACCTTATCTTTTAAATCATTCATTTTTTCCTGAGCGTCGGAATTAGCGTCAAACTGGACAATAATAGTTGATAAACTATTTTTAGAAGATGAGGTAAGTTCTCGCACGTCGTCAATACTTTTGATTTTTTCTTCCAGCGGCTGGGTTACTAATTCTTCCATGTCGCCGGCATTGGCTCCGGGATAAACAGAAACAACAACCGCGTAAGGTATTTCCACTTCCGGATTGGATTCTTTCGGAATTTGCGCCACGGAAATCAAGCCGAAAACGGAAAAAAATAAAAGAAGCAAAAGAGTAAATTTATATCTATCTATAAAAAAATCCCAAATTGTTTTTTTGTTGTTCATATTATTTTTATTTAACGATTACTTCCTGGCCGACGCTTAAGCCTTTTACCGAAGAAATAATCTTATCTCCGGCCGCCAAACCGGATTTAATCTCCGCGTTATCGCCGAGAATATCGCCAACCTCAACTTCTTTTTCGTAAATTTCATTATTTTCATTGACGCAAAAAACCGTTTTTTTGTCTTCGTAAGTTTTAATCGCCGATAAAGGAATCATAAATTGCGCGCCCTGAGAATTTTCTATGGAAATTTTGGCGTTGGCATATTGCCCGATAGCCAAACTGGCGTCCGCCTGCGTAACGACAATTATGACTTCTATTTTTTTATTGGTCGTATCAATACTGGGGGCGATATCAGTGACAATTCCTTCGTAAATATCTTCAATATTCACCGAATTATTCTCACTGATCAATAATCTTTCTTTCTGATTGATATAAGCTTTAATCTGCAAACCTTCTTTATTGACAACTCCGGCGACGATTTGGCCGGCGCTGACTAAATCGCCTTCCCTAAAAGGCAAATTTGAAATGATTCCGTCAAAAGGCGCTTTAATGATCGACTTGCTATAAGCGGCCGCACTCTGCGCAACAACCGCCCGCAAAGAAGCCAAATCAACCGCCCGCGGATCGGCTTTAATTTTTTCTAAACTGGCCAAAGCCTGATTGTAAGACGCTTCTTTGATTTTTATGACATTTTCCGCGCTGACTTTGGCGTTTTCCAAATCCTGTTTGGCTTTTTGATAAGCTATATAATAAGTATTCAAATTTCCTCCATTATTACTCTCGCCCTGAATAGCATTGGTTAAAGCGGTGTCAACCGTATTGGCCGAAACGCTTAGAGTGTTAATATTCGCTTTCATGGCCGTAAAACTTTCTTGGGATAAATTTTTAGTCAAAGTTGTCGCGTCTAAAACTTCCTGTACATCAATAAGATGTTTTTTTATGGCGGCCAAGGCTTCTTCAGCTTTTTCGGCAACAACCCCCACCTCTTCGTTAGAAGAATTATTATTAAGTTTCGCGAGCAGCGCTTCATATTCATTTTTTAATTTTTTAGCCTCATAATAGCTATTCTCCGCTTTATTCAATTTAGAACTGTTTAAAACCGATAAGCCGTCTTCGAAACTGTCATTAGCTATTTCATTGTCAATTCCAAGAATATTATCTGCAACAATTAAAGAATTGGATAAAACCGGCTGAACGGACTGCAAAGCATTGATCAAAATTTCTCCGCCCAAATTCAAATTATTTTCCGCCATTTGCAAGGCGATTTCATAAGAAGCAATCGCTTGCTCGCTGTCAGTTTTATTTTTCTCCAAATCAGCCTTGGCTAAATCAACCGCGGTTTGATAAATCTTAATATCCTCGTCTGAAGCACCGGCAATCTTTTGGCTTAAGCCGGCTTGCGCCTGGGAAAGCTGAGCGGACAAAATAGAATTGTCCAATTCCAAAATCGTCTGGCCTTTTTTAACGGCTTGCCCGATCTTAAAATTCACGCTCGTCACCTTGGCGGATAATTCCGATTTCATATCCAACTGTTCCAAAGACTCAACTTTTCCCGTGGTATAAACAAAGGCTCCTTCGCTCTGATAATTTTCCACATCAATAAGAAAAACCTTTTCTTTTACATCCTCTTGATTTTCGCCCCAATCAAATTTAGCCTGAACCACTCTGAAAAGAAAAATAGCGGCCACAATTACAATCAGGATTCCTGTAAATATTTTTTTGTTCTTTAAAATAAAATTTTTCATATTTATAAAATTAACAATTAATTATTAAAAATAAAAGAGAATATCTTTTTGGCCACAACATCCGGATTGTCTTTGAAATCTTCCCTGAAAAATCCGTGCGCGAAAGTGGCCAGCATGCCCAAAAAAAACAAACTTACTTCCTGATGAGTCAGCGGATAGCTGTTTTTCTTGCGGGACAGGATTTCTTCCGCCAGCGGCTGCAGAATTTCAACCAGCTCGTTTCTCATATCTTCTATAAACTTTATGATTTTTTTGTCGTAAATATCTATCTTTTTCAATAATATTTTTATAATCCCGTTTCTGTGCCTGATGAATTTTGCGTATATTCCGAATATTTTCTCGATTTTTTTCTCCAAATCAGCCTGCTGAAATTCCTGGGAAGTAACGGTTTTTTTTAATTCATCCCGGAATCTTTCAAATCCTTTCCGGACAACCGTCAAATAAAGGTCGGATTTGTTCTTAAAATGGTAATAAAGCGCCGGTTTTGTGATTTTCACCGACCTCGCTATATCGCGCATGGAAACGCCGTTATAATCATGCAGAAAAAAAAGTTTTTCCGCCGCGGCGATAATATTGCTGAAATTATTGATTTTTTTGATGTCACCAGACATATTTTTAAATAAATAATCTTAATTTTACTTACCAATCGGTAAGTAAAATATAAATTTAGCAGGTTTATTTCTTTTGTCAATGGCCGATATCTAAAATTCGCCGAAAATAAAAAGCGGCAGATTCTCGATTTTTTGAGAATCTGCCATTACAATTATCCCCTAAAACCAGGCGGCGCTTTCGGCACTTTATCGCCGAATTTTTGTTTTACGAAATCCCAAATTTCGTAATTGCTCAGCTGGGAAAGGAGATATTCAGAATCATCACCAATATCACCCATATTCCCCTCATAAAAGGGGGTAGAAGAGCCATACAACCCTGTCACCGTTACACGTTCTTTCACTACAAAAGAAAGAACTTTAAACGACTTTTCGTTGTCCGATAATCCGAAACCCGGCAGACGAACAATTCGAATTTTCTTCTCACCCTCTATTCCGTAAAATTTGATTTTACGGTCGTCGTCAATTTTTATTTCTTCTATTTCACCTAGGTAATTTGTTACCCAGATGTTTATATTTCCGAACTCTTTCGCCCGCTGTGCGGAAGGAAGGAGTTTATCCGACGACTTATTGAACGCCGGATTTCGGCCCAACCACAGTGGAGTAATGGGGTACCCCCAATCAAAATCAACTATCGCCCTGTTCATATCCTCATGAATGTTTGAGTCGAAAAAGAGGATGTTATTGAACACCAGACCGGGCAAGGTAAACGATCTGTTCACCATGATCCATCTGGCTATCTTTTCTATGCTCGCTGGAACACAGCCGAAATAATTCGAACTGGAAATGGATTGAAAAATAATTTTATCGGGCATACTTCCTCCTCCCCTTAAGCCCGGGGCGGCGAACAAAACGTGAATAATTAGTTGAATCCTTGTTTTTGCCATATTTTATGGCATATTCTCGGCACCACGCCTCATTCAAACAAGGAGGATTCTTCTTTTGTAAAGTACAATAATTACTATATCATATTTTATAAACTTTGTCAATATCTTGTCCTTTCCCAAATTCTGGCATAAAATAAATACTATATGAATTCTAAAAAAACCATTTTTTCCGGCATAAAACCGTCCGGCGACCTGCATTTAGGAAACTATCTCGGCGCAATAAAACAATGGGTAAAAATGCAGGAAGGCAATAATTGTCTTTTCTGCGTGGTTGATTATCACGCCATAACCGTGCCGCAAGATCCAAAAGATTTGGCGCGCCGCACTCTGGAAATCGCCAAAATCTATTTATCCGCCGGAATTGACCCGGAAAAATCCGTTATTTTCCGGCAATCAGATATTAAAGAGCACACGGAATTGGCCTGGATTTTAAATTGCGTTTCTACCCGCATGAGCGATTTATTCAACATGACGCAATACAAAGACAAATCAAACAACGGAGAGGAAAACGTCGGCGTCGGCCTTTTTGATTATCCGGTTTTAATGGCGGCCGATATTTTATTGTATGATGCCGATGTCGTGCCGGTGGGCGAAGATCAGGTTCAGCACGTGGAATTAACGCGCGACTTGGCCAAACGTTTTAATTCCAAATTCGGCGAAACTTTCAAAATTCCCGAAGCCGAAACTTTAAAAGAAGGCGCCCGCATTATGGGTCTGGAAAATCCTTTGAAAAAAATGTCCAAAAGCCAAGGCGGCGAAGCGAATTGCATTTACCTTTTGGACGATCCGGCCAAAGCCGCCAAAAAAATTATGAAAGCCACCACGGATTCCGACGGCGAAGTCCGCTACGACAAAAAAAATAAGCCCGGAATTTCAAATCTTTTGACGATTTATTCGCTGTTGGCCGACAAAAAAATCTCCGATTTGGAAAAAGAATATTCCGGCCGCGGTTATGGCGATTTTAAAAGGGATTTAGCCGAAATCGTTAAATCGTTCTTGACAAATTTCCAAGATAAGTATCATAATATAGATAATAAATTTATTTTAAATTTATTTGAAAAAAACCGAAATATTTTGAATATATCGTCCCTTAAAAAAATAAAGAAGGTAAAAATAAAAATCGGAATAAAATAAAAAAATCGCTTCATAATAAAAAAAAGGGGGGGCTATGCTGGACATTATACCTTCAATAAAAGAAGTATGCTTGGTGAATGAATACAGAACGGCTTTCGAGCGCATAATAGCTCTTAACACTAATTATCACTTAACGGCCAACAAAACTTATCGTAAAAGAATTTCCAGAGAAATGGTATTTGCCGGCAGACAATTAGTGCAAATTACGGAAATCCTGTCAAAACAAAATCGTTTCTACACGGCCGAGGCAATGAAAAGACGAGGATTAACCCGCGAACCTACTTGTTCTGATTTATTTAATCATTACACAGGAAAAGATTTAATAGAAGAGGGAGAACGGCTAACAAAAGAACAAGAGGAAAAAACTGGCGCCTTTAAATTCAGAACAAAATGGCTCTTAATAAAGAAAGAGGTGAACAAAAAAGGAAACAGAGAGCTGGCGGAAAAATTTTTTATGAAAAAGCCGACTACCTTTGTGGAAAGGTTGGTGGCTTATATAAGGAATAGTGGTTTGGAAAACTATTGGACAAACCACCCGAACGATCTGAATATATAAAAAATCGGTCTCCACTTAGGAGGCCGTTATTTTTTTATCCAAAATCATTATCGTTCGCTGGCGGAAGTGAAATTTATGGAAATGTCCAAATCCGGAAAACCGGGGTTTATTGTAAAATACAGCCAGCCGATAACAGCTGCAACAGTGATCGGCGCCAGCCAAAATATTTTTTCCATAATTTAAAATCAAAACTTAAAAGACTGTTTGTCTTTCGGCCTCCTCTCGGGAATTGGCCTCACTTTTTTCTTGCCCCCATAAACCTCCGAAGAAACATAAAGACCGCAAAAACAATTTCCATACTCGGCGATGTCCGCATCTCTATAAATACAAGGGCAAATAATGTCGCTATCGCGCTTTATGTCGCCAGAAGCCAAACGGCAAGGGCAGGACATATAGCCGTTTTTTTCTTTAGCTTCCAAAAGACTGGCCACCAAACCTTTAACATCTTTTTCGTCCGGATTTAAAAAATAACCTTTCCGCGCCGCGGCCGAAATAAGCTTTTTATATAAATCTTCTATTTTTTCCTGCGGAATATTCATATAAATTCAGCTTATTTGTTTTATCAATTCTTCTTGGTTAAATCCGATAATCGCTTTATCGCCATTGTTTATAACAGTTGTCGGAAAAGATAAATCCGGATTATATTTAGAAATCTCTTCTACCGCCGCTTGCTGATCAGCGCCTTCCAGCCGGTCAACCACCAAGACATTAAATTCCACTCCTTGTTCCTTTAAAAAATCTTTGACTTTGTCGCACCAAAAGCAAGTGCTTAAAGAATAAATCATTATATCCTTGGTTTTGCGGCCGGGAATTTTTTCTATTTTGTCCTGGTAAGCCATATTTTTATTTTTAGTAAATAAATAGATAGCCGGATGGCCATCTGATACTATTTTACCACTCTGTAATTTCGCCGTCAATTAATTGTATAGTTAATATAATAAGGTTAGAACCAACAAAAAACAGGCAATCTTCGATAAAAATACCTGCTTTTGTGCATCAAAATGCTAAATGGGGTGGCTAGAGGGAATCGAACCCTCGCCGTCGGGACCACAACCCGATGTACTAGCCGTTATACTATAGCCACCATTCATTCAATTTTAAACTGAATAGTACGCCCGGGGGGAATCGAACCCTCATAACCAGCTTAGAAGGCTGGTGTTCTATCCATTGAACTACGGGCGCATTTCAAGTTTCGATTTTCGAATTATTTAAAAAATTGCCCTTAGGCAACCTGAATATAATCTAACAAAAAGGCCTTAAAAAGTCAAATTTAAACCTAAGAAGAATTTTTTATTTTTGCCGTTGGCGAACCGCTTCAAAAAGAAGAATCGCGGCCGAAGCGGAAAGATTTAACGAGTCAACAATTCCGGTCATGGGAATTTTCACGTAATTATCGGCTGATTCGCGCCACAAATCCGACAAACCGGTATGTTCGGCGCCAAGAACAAAAGCCGTGCCCAGGCGATAATCAAATTCGTAAAAATTCTTCTCGCCTCTTTTGGAGGTGGCGTAAGAAACAATGTTTTTTTCCTTCAGCCAAGAAATCGTCTGCTCGCAGTTTAAAGAAACAATTTTTTTATTAAAAATAGCGCCAAGACTGGAACGAATCGCCTGCGGATGATAAACATCCAGCTGCGGATCATTAACAATTATCAAATCAACGCCAGCCGCGTCGGAAGTGCGCAAAATCGCCCCGAAATTCCCGGGTTTTTCCATTCCTTCCAAAATCACCACCAAAGGATTTTCCGGCAAAGCCAAATTTTCCAAAGAATATTTTTTTTCCAAAAAAATCGCCAGATAGCCGTCCGGTTTTTCGCGCGAAGAAATTTCTTCAAAAACCTCGCGCGAAACATTGGCGATTAATTTTGCGTCCTTATCAACCCCGAAAAATGACGGATTTTCGCCGCCGAATTCCGCGCAATAAAAAATCTCGGACATTTTCCAGCCGGCTTTCAAGGCGGCGTTTATTTCTTTATAGCCTTCAACCAAAACAACGCCCTGTTTTTTTCTTTCGCGCGGCTTTTGCAATTTGATCAAATTTTTGATTTTCGGATTGGCCGGACTTTCAATAAAATAAGACATGGTGAAATAAGCTTTAATTACTCTTTTTTTCTTTTCTGTAGACAAAATAAGAATAAGCCATTGTTCCTAATGATAATATAATAATATCAATAACAAACAAAGGCAAGCGCCAGGCGATCGGCGCGAAACCGGTGAAAATCATAATAAATCCGCCGGCGATGAAAACTTTGCCGCCGAAACGATGCGTTTTTTGCCAGACGGTTTCGCTGGACAAAGTCCAAGGCGTGCGGATACCGACAAACCAATTCGGCTTTATCTTTCCGAAATAATTTCCGAGAATGACAAACAACAAACCGACCGCCGAAGAAACAAAAATGCTGACATCAAAAATATAGCCCAAATTATTCAAGGAAGAAATAAAATAAATCACGGCCATAAAAAATACGATAGTATTGCGAAAAATCAAATAAACCTTGGAAAATTCGGCATAACGCTCTTTTCTCGGGTCAAAAGACGGCAGCCACAAAAACAACAAATAAATGGCAAGCAACAAAGCCGGCGCAAAAAACGCGCCGAAAGCCCGCGAACTCCAGCCGTCCGGAACGCCGGCGTAATTCCAATGGGTTATAATTTTTTCGGGAAAATGCCGGTAAAAATAAATTGAGGCAACGGCGGTAATGGCGATTATAAGCCAGGAAAAAATCTCTGATTTTAAAATCTTTTTCATAGTTTTATTTTTTAAAAAATTTAATTAATTGTTCGGCGACTTCCTCAAAAACGCTTAAATTAAGCGAATAAATCTGCATTTGGCCGTCGCGGCGGACGCTGACTAAATTCGCCTCTTTCAAAACCGCCAGATGATGCGACAAAGTCGGGGCCGTAAAATCAAAATTCCGGCCGATTTCGCCGGCTGATAAATCTTTTTCTTTCAGTAATTGCAATATTTTCTGCCGGCTTTTATCCGACAAAGCGTTGAAAGTTTTATTTAAAATCATATTTAGACATCTATCTAAATAGTAGCACGAATTAAATATAAGTCAAATAAAAAAATATAAAAATAAAAGCCGCTTCTAAAGGCAACTTTGAAAATCCTGAAAAAAAGAAATTACTACTAAGACGACGAATGCGAACCCGGCAAAACATAAGCCGGTTTTTTTTGCATCTTCTTCTTTCATAATCTTTTGGAAAAGAAAAGAAAGAAAAAAACAACGACAGTTCCGCCGGATATTCGCACCAGCGGGAAAAAACTTTGCAAAACAGTTCTGTCCGCAATCGCGGGAGACAACGACAAATAACCACAAAATTTTCTCTTGCCGTTCCCAAGTCATCATAACACCTCCTTTTTGAAATGAAAGTTCTATGATTAAACCAAACTAACCGAACATCAGCCAGCCAGGTTTGAATATTAATAAAATGCCAACAATAATCATTATTATTCCGCCGGCTAAGTTGGCCCAGCGGGTATACTTGGCGGTAACTGATTTTAATTTCAAGGTCATCATAGCCACAAAGAAAATCAACATATCATCCAGCATATAGAAAAATATGTACCCAACCATATAACCATAATATTTCCAAATAGGCAAGTTTGACAATGACAGAACCTGAGTATAAATTGCCGGCAAACCGACAGAACAAACCAATTCAACCATATTGATTCCGGCCGATAGAGCGATTATGCCGAAAGCCGCCAGCCAAAGATTGTTTTTGGAAAGAATATCTTTTATTCTTTCAATAACCTTTTTCTTTTTTCCGGCATCCATCACTTCGCACGCCCCGTCTTTATTTTTAAAATACTCCTTGAGATGATAATAACCGCTCCACAAAGCTATAATGGCGATAATTATTCTGATCCAAAAAACAAAACCGACAAAAATGAATAAATTCAGCCAAGCGGCCATAAACAAAAAATAAACCAACCCAGAAATAAAAATAAAAAGAGAGCCGAAAATCCACATTTTGCGGCGATCTTTCATGCCCAAAAGCAAGCTAATCAGAAAAATCAAAACCCACATAGCGCAAGGATTAAAACCGTCCAAAATTCCTAATATAACAGTCAAAACCGGCAAAGAAAATTCCCTGATATTAAAATTTCCAAGAAAAGGAATACTTACTTTTTTCTCCGAAACCGAAGCGGTTGTTGATGAAAAATTTACTTCGCAAGTATTGCCGGAAGCGACGCAGCTATCCTGCTTATTGGCCGGAGTCGACGGCAAATTATTCAAGCGGGCAATAATCGGCGCCACCTGGTCTTCGCAGGAAGCTTTTGATAAATAACATTCTATAGCCGATTTTATTTCTTCGCCGCTGGTCTCGTCGCTTTGATAACCGACAATATTGTTTTCTCCGGCAATAAAAACCGGAACGCCGGAAACGTTGATTTTAAGTTCCTTGGCAATCTCGGCCAACAACAAAGCATTGCTGCGATTATTCCAAATCTCAAATCGTTCTATTTTTAAATCTGAGTAATCCCCAATGATTGAATCCAGAAATTTTTCTTCCTTGGCGCAATGCGGACAACCGTCGCCATAAAAAAGGTAAGCGGTCTTTTGCTCGGCGGCCGAAGCGCCTCGGGAAAAAACAAGAAACAAGACAATCACTAAGAAAAAAAATGCTTTTTTCATATTTTTTTACTTTAACTTCCAAAAATTGCTTAATTGCTTTGATTTTTATATTTTACCAGAAAAGTCAATTTTAAAGAAGCTTAAGTAATTTTGACCAATTTTCCTGATTTATTTTGTCTTTTCTAACGGCTTTTTTAACTTTTATTTTTCCGATAGCCGTTCTCCGCAAAGCCGAAAGATAAGCGCCGCAACCAATTTTTTGGCCGAAGTCATGCGCCAACGACCGGATATAAGTTCCGCTGGAACATTTTATCCGCAATTTTAATTCCGGCCAGCGATATTTTAAAATTTTTATTTGATGAATTTCTATCCGACTCGGCTTTCTTTCCACCTCCAAGCCTTTCCGCGCCAGCTCGTAAAGTTTTTTGCCGTTGATTTTTTTGGCGGAAAACATCGGCGGAATTTGCTCTTGCCGGCCGAAAAAACAATTTATTGTTTCTTCAATTTTTTTCCGTAAAATTTTTTCTCCGGAATATTCGCTTAAAATTCTACCCTCGCAATCATAGGTATCAGTAGTTTTTCCTAAGCGCAAAATCGCTTCGTATTCTTTGTCTTTTTTTAAAAATTCATCCAAGCGTTTGGTAAAATCGCGGCCGATTCCCAAAATTAAAAGTCCAGTCGCAAAAGGATCAAGCGTTCCGGCATGGCCGATTTTTTTCACTCCGGTTATTCGGCGAAAAAACGCCACCGCGCCATGTGAAGTGATTCCGGCCGGTTTATCAAAATAAACGAATCCGGAAGGTTTTTCAATTATTGTTTTCATTTTATTTCTGCGGGTTGACCAACCTTTATTCCGTCCTTATCAGCTAATCCGGCATTAATTTCCAAAACATATTTAGCCGGAACGGCCGAAGAATATATCTCACAAGGATTATTAACGCAGGGCGCAAAATTCTTCTTTATGTCGACTATTCGCCAATTATCGTCAAAAAATATCAAATCCAAAGGAATCAAGGTGTTTTTCATCCAAAACGATTGCCTGTCGGCCGAAGAAAAAACAAAAAGCATTCCTTTGTTTTTTTCGAGTTTTTTTCTATTCATTAAACCGCGCTTTCTCTCTGCCGCAGAAACGGCTAACTCTACTTTTACACTGGTGTTAGTTTCTGGAAAAAAAATACTCTTTTCTTCCGCAACCAACCCTATGGCGCCATACCTCAAAGAAAAAACAAACAACAAATAAGAAAAAATCGCTAAAATAGCCAAAAAAGATAATATTATTCCTTTGGTTTTTTTCATGGATTAATACATTACATTAATATAATAACAAAACGGCGCCTTTTTACCAGCGCCGTTCCGTATTGGAAAATTTAACAAAAATCAAACTTTTTCCCGATGTCGATTATGAAAATAATATTTTGGCTAAGATCAAGGTCGCAAATAATTTTTATTTTTCCGTAAGAAAACAGAAAAAGCTCTTTATAGCGTCCGGCCAACTGTTTGCATTTTTTCGGATTTTTGCGCAAATCCAAAAGCCCGGCCAGAACTTTAGCCCTTTCGTTGGCATTTAGTTTTGAGAGGTTTTTTTGCGCTTTTTGACTTAGAAATATTTGATGCATATTCCGTTTTCGGCTTATCAGCCAAAATATAACCCTCCGAGCATAAGAATTGATCAAGAGTTATAAAATTCTTATTCTTCAAATCATTTTTTGCTTCGGCAATGCTTTTATCCAAGTCGGGAAAATCTTTCATCACTTCCAAGGTTTCCCGCCAGGATTCAAATTCTTCAACCGGCATTAAAACAGCTTTAATTTTTCCTCTTTCCGTCAAGCCATAACAAGAACCTTCTTTCCCCATCTCTTCCACAATCTTAAAAATATTTTTTCTTGCCTCAGTCAAAGGCAGCACTTTTTTTATATCCATATTTTTTTGCCGCCTTATATGTACATTATACAGTACACAGAAAAACGGCGCAAGCTTTTTTGTGCCAATTAATCGCTAGTTGGCACCTGGTTTTATGGTATCATTTTTAGCGCCTAAAATCAAGGTTTTTATCTAAAATATTTTTAAATTATTTTTCGAAAGGTTTTTCTTCGCCAAAATCCGGCAAGAAGACTTCTCCGGAATCTGATTCCTGTACCCAACCGTTTTTCAAACCGAGCGCTAATTTTTCAATTTCCGCTGTTTTTATCTCTTCGTTTGAAACCTGGCGATTTATTTCAGGAAACTTAGCGGAATCAAAAATCGGATAATATTGGCTCATCAAACTTAAATGAATATTTTTATCAATAGCGGCGATCTTATTTAGAACATCCAAGGTGTTGGATAAATTTTCTGGTAAAATCAAATGGCGGATTATCAGGCCTTTTTTTGCCAAACCGTTTTTGTCAATTTGCAACAATCCGACTTGAGCATACATTTCGCGAATGGCTTTTTCCGCCACTTCCATATAATTCGGTGCATGCGAATATTTTTCCGCCGCTTTATCATCGGCATATTTAAAATCCGGTAAATAGATATCAATTAATCCGGTCATGTCTCTTATCGCGGCGACATTCTCATAGCCGTTGGAATTCCAGGCAATCGGAATTTTTAAGCCTTTTTCTTTAGCTAAAATAATGGCTTTTTTAATTTGCCGGCGCCACGGAGTCGGAGTCACCAAATCAATATTGGCAACATTTTCATCTTGCAATTTTAACATTATATTGGCCAATTCTTCAATGGAATAATCCTTGCCTAAATCACCGTGAGAAATCTGCCAATTTTGGCAAAACACACACTTTAAATTACAACCGGTAAAAAAAATAGTGCCGGCGCCGTTATTGCCGACCAAGGGCGGCTCCTCGCCGAAATGTTTGCCAAACCAGGCAATTTTAACTTTTGAGTCAATCATACAAATTTATAATAACAAAACAGCGACTAATAATAAAGCCGCTGTTTTGCTATTTACGAATTGCTTAATCCGCAAATCGAAAATCGTAATTCATACTTCAATATGTCGGGGTACCGGGACTCGAACCCGGAACCTCACGCACCCGAAGCGTGCGCCATAGCCAATTAGGCCATACCCCGTTCATTGATTTGCGATTGACGATTTCAGATTTTCGATTTAACTATACTATCAAATTAAATCAAAAATCGCAAGTCAAAAGATCGAAAATCGGTTTGTGGGCGCGGAGAGACTTGAACTCTCATGGGTTGCCCCGTACGCACCTGAAGCGTATGCGTCTGCCAATTTCGCCACGCGCCCCACTTTGATTTGCGAATCGCGATTTCAGATTTTCGATTTATTATTTTTAATTGATAAAGTCGGCAATCGCAAATCTGAAATCAAAAATCGGCTTGAGCTCTAAAGTAGAAGCTAGTCAAACCTATTTATGTAATTTTTTAGGTGAGATAAAAAAATGCATAACTATATAATATAACTTACTTTTTGCTTTTAAAAATTTTGATATTTATTTTTAAAATAAAAAGTAATAAAATTACCCAAAATACAGAAACAAAAAAAACCATTAAATGACTTGAAAATAAAATTGGCTCAATAGAAGAATAAAATAATTTGTCTATTATTTTAATAAAATAATCTTTTATCCCCCAAAAATACCAAGCAGAAAAAAATAGAAATAAATAATCTAATATTATTGTAAATATTTTCATAAAGTGTTATAAATTTTTATATTCATAGTATATAGGAAATTAAAATATCAGGCAAATCAATGCCTGATATTTATGATTATTCGGCTGGATTATTCCCTGTTTTTATATATATCCCAACCAAAATGTTGCATATATTTTTTATTCTTGGAGTTATCAATAAAATTTCCATCTGCTGAAATATCAACTAAAAATACATTTTTGTCGATTTGCATGTTTGATAGCTCATTTTTTTGTATTACGCCAATAAAGGCAACCACTCCTAAAATTTTTATTTTTTTATCACCCAAGGTTTTATTAAGAATTAAATTTATATCGTTATTATTCTTGCCGGGGAATAACCCAATTGTAATCAGTTCTTCGTTTTGATTTTGCGATTTTGCAAAAACATAAACGAGACGTGGATTAAAATTGTAATCTTTTAAAATCTTAGAAGCTGTGGATATGGAAACTGGTTCATTTAAAGTAACTGTGCTAAAAAATTTTTTAATATTTGTTTTTTTAGCCGTTTCCTGTATTGAAAGAATTTTTGATTTATACTCTTCCAACCCAAATTTATCCCTTCTCATTTTTATGTAGTAATCATCCAGATTAACACGATTGCCAAGTTGATATTTTAATTCAGATATAACAGAATTGGCATCGTAGTTTTCGGCCAAGCATGGCATTACTGAAAAAATGAAACAAAACAAAAATAATATTTTATTCATTGGATAATTCCTTTTTTGTTCTTTAGTTAATAGTTAATATTTATTCGTCCCCGTATTCATTTCCATAAGGATTAAGAATTTGGTTTTCGCTTGATTGAACGCAATTATTGTAATCAAAAACTCCTTCCTTACTCATAGAAAAACGCACTAATATGTCACCACCATCATTTTCTCCTCCATCACGCTCATCTATCCAACATGTAGTCATGTAATAATTTGTAGCACTTACTGTGCCCAAAACGCATGTTTCTGATTCTTCGTGATCGGGGGTAAATAGCCAGTCAGTTTCAATGTCATATTTAGGATTTGGGGTGTTTGAATAAATTGAATTGGCATCAATTTCTAAATCCAAACCATCCGGATCGGCGCTCATGTCAATTGTTAAATAAGCTTCATCGCCATAACAAGTTCCTCCAGTTCCATTTCCATTATTATATGTAATGATACTGGAGACATTAGAAGCATCTAATGTAAAACTAACGGAGCTTTCATATATCCCGTAATACCAATCTTCTGAAAAGCTGCCAGATATTGGCACATAAGACCCCATTGAATATCCAGAATTTGACCAACTCCAAGTTCCTGCTAACACTGAAGAAACAAGTAAAGCAAAAACAAAAAAAGACAATAAATATTTTTTCATTGCTAACTCCTATTGTTAAATAAAAAATATGTTTTAAAGAACCAAAAATCTGCTGGGTTTATTTTTTCTCCTTTCTATAAATATCAACAGACTTATTAATTCCAATATTACAACAAATGGCGAACGAAAGCAATATATCAGTTTTCCGATTCTTCTGTCAGTGATATACTATATATGCTTGAAAACAACAAAAAACTAAAAAATAAACCAGAAAAAACATATCAGGTTATTACGGCAATTCCCGAAAACGAAATCGGTTTTGATTTCTTTGTGTTTATTGCCGATTATGTAAAACTGATAGACAGAAGCGAATATTTGCGGAAGTTGTTTTATGAATCTAACTATTTCAATAATTCCAATCCGCATAATCTCCTCATAGAGCGGGGCCGTTCAGTTTCCGATCTGAACCATGTATTTAGATAAGAAAACATCTAACATATTTATCGCCTATTTCAATCTCTACGCCGTCTATGTCGGGATCGAAGACTTGGATTACGGGCTGGAAAATAATGTTCTTGCCGAAAACAGGCTAAAAATGGTTGAACATCTCAAAAATATTAGGGGCAGGGAAAAAATAGTCGGGCCTGGTTTTTTCTGGTTTAATCGGAAGAAGTATCGGGAATG
>CAZALZ010000005.1:27104-56580 GCA_964486475.1 uncultured Gammaproteobacteria bacterium
GGAGCTGGAAGAAGAAAAAGAGGAAGATAGCACCATAAAACAGGAAAACAAGAGTTTGACGGGCGATATTGGTTATCGCTGTGATATAGACAATCAATTAACTTGGTTTGTTTTTAATGACAAGGAAATGGAATTTAAAGGCAAAAGAGCGATTGTTTTTAATTTCTTCTATTCTCTCAATAAAATAGGCGATGAGGACTACAAGAAATACCACGATTTTAACAAGTATCTTTTAGATAAGACTATAAATACCAAAATAGATTCAATCGCTTTCCGCCAAAGCATAGATAACATAAACAAGAGAATTAGAAATGAATTTGGCGATATAGAAAGCGTAATTGAATTAAAAGAGAAGAACAGCCCCAAGGAAATCAATCGCTATAAATGGAAAATAAAAATTTAAAAAATAGAAAATAGCAACAAATCCTTTATTAAGAAAGCTGATGAGCTGTTTAGCTTTGCCAAAGAAGCTAAAGAAAAATTTAAAAACGGCTCTTCGAAAGACAAAAAAGAGATAATCTTAAATTTAGGGTCAAACCTCCAAAAATGCGATAAAAAACTAATGATTTCCTTGGATTTAGGACTAAAACCTTTTGAGAAGTATGCTCAAGGGGCAAGGGAAAAAATAGAAAGTGAAACCTCTTGATATTAGCTTAGATAAAAGAAAAACAGCCCTTTTGGGGACTGCTTTTCTTGTTATGAGCGGGAGACGGGAATCGAACCCGCAACATTCTGCTTGGGAAGCAGACATTCTACCTTTGAATTACTCCCGCCAATTCAACTTACGATTTACGAATTGCGATTTCAAATTTACATCTTTAAAATAATTAACTCCTAAATCGCAAATCTGAAATCAAAAATCGGTTTGTGGACTTATCGGGAATCGAACCCGAGCCTCCGCAATGCGAATGCGGCGTAATACCACTTTACTATAAGCCCATCTCAAATTTCGATTTATACGTTTTAAACAATAAAATAAAATCGGCACGTGGACAATACTGGACTCGAACCAGTGGCCTCTGCAATGTGAATGCAGCGCTCTAACCAACTGAGCTAATTGTCCAAAACAGCTTGTCGGAGCACTGGGAATTGAACCCAGGCCACACCCACCCCATGGGCGCGTACTACCGTTATACTATGCCCCGCGCAAAATTTTTAACTAAAAACACCTCTTGCTCGAGGTATTATCTTTATACTATAAATTACAAAAAAATTCAACCATAAACAGCCCCTTAAACCGTTTTTACTATTTTGCTACTTTTTCATTGACATATTTAATATTTCAACAAAAAAGGCTTTTTTGTTTCAAACATACAAGCTGCTTTTACTGATAAACTTCCTGTTCAGTAAAAATCCCATCTTTTATAATTCCAGAAATATTACTTTTATCAATAGCAATCGGTTCAAGCAAATAAGCCGGCACATTCATTTTACCATTGTTTAAAATACTATTATTCTTAAATTCGCCGGCCGCCAAGACCGCCGCGATCTCCGCGGCTTTTTCCGCCAAGCTTTTTACCGGCTTATAAACTGTACCGACTTGTGTCCCGTTAATAATTCTCCGAACTGTTTCCATGTCGGCGCCAAGACCAATAACCGCAACATCTTTTTCTAAATTTTTTTCCGATAAGGCCGCAATCGCCTCCGCCGCCAAGCCGTCATCGGCCGCTATAATCGCCGCCAATCTCTCGTTTTCCAAATAACTTTTAACCTCCTCATAGGCCTGTTCGGGGTTTTTAGTGTTGACATATCTGTCAATCTCCAATAAAACCTTATTACTCGAAATTAAGGGATTTAAAATATTTAAAAATCCGTCTTTTAGAAGATAAGTATTATTATCGCCATGTGTCCCGCCAAAATAAGCAAAATTACCTTTAGAAACCTTGGCTAAAGCCATTTCAGCTTGCAGCTGTCCGGCGCGGACATTATCAAAAGAAACACAGAAATCCAAATCAATATTTTTAATTAAAAAATCATAAGCGATTACTTTAACCCCGGATTCTCTGGCTTTTTCTATGGCTGATTTGACCTCGGCAAAATCACCGGAAAAAACAACAATGACTTTTGCGCCGTCCTTAACCATCTTCCCGATTTGAGAAGCTTGCTCGACAGGATTGTCCTCGGCGAAAGTCGTTTTGACCGAAAAACCCAACTCAGCGGCCTTATTTGAAAAAGAATCTTTGGCAATTTCCCATTTTTTATCCATGCTTTCATAGACAGAGAAGCCAATCATGTTTTTATTCTTCTTAAACGACAAGAAAAAATTGCCGGCGGCAAAAAGTCCAATTAAAACCGCTAAAAAAAATAAAACTAAAATAATATTTTTTCTTTTCATATTTTTGTCGCAAATTTAATTTAATATTTAATTAAAAATCAAATTTTTCACTATCTAAAACTATTTTGGTTGTTTTTTAAGATAAAGCGCCTAATTAAAAGGTTTAAAGCTTTATAAATTAAAACCATTGAATTACATCAATTTATCCTTGCTATATGACCAGGATAACAAAAATAATCATATTTTTCAAATTTTACGCCCTTGACCGCAAATTATATAAAATTTTTAATCTCGACCATAAAAACTTGACAAAATATCATTATGGGTATATATTCATAATAGGTAGGTGATAAAGGTCGAACTACCTGTTAAAATTAAAAAAACAAAATAAAGATTATGCCAAAATTTGACGGAACAGGTCCCATGGGACAAGGCGCGGGAACTGGTCGGGGGTTAGGCCCTTGCGGCGGCGGAACAAAACGAGGTTGGGGTTGTCGCGGAGGTTATGGTTTCGGTTTTAGGAGATTTGTTTCTTCCAAAAACGAACTGGCCGCTTTAGAAGATGAAGAAAAAATGCTTGAAGAAGAATTAGCGGCGATTAAAGAGGAGAAAGAATCCTTAAAAAACCGCCAAAAATAAAAGAAGACCCTGGAACCGGCTCCTTCGCAAAAAGGAGCCGGGCGGTCTTCTTTCAAAAGAAACTTATCATAAAATATAAAAATAATCAATTTTATGCCAAGACCGAGACTTTATAGAAAAATAGGATTTAACCCGAGTGTAACTTATTTTAAACCTCAAGGGGTGCCGATGAAATTTTTAGATATTATCGAGCTGACCGCAGAAGAAGTGGAATCTTTAAGATTGAAAAACGACAAAAATTTAGAGCAAAAAGAAGCTGCTGAAATAATGAAAACCTCTCAAAGCACCTTCCAAAGAATTTTAACTTCCGCATATAAAAAAATAACCAAAGCGCTAATTGAGGGCAAGGCGATTAAAATAATTAAATAAAAACAAGGTCTTAATATAATTTGCCAATACGGCGAAAAGCGATTAATCTTTATTTTGTTTCTTTTTTAAAGTAATATTGCTATTTAATAAAAAAATAAATACGGAAATAAAAAATACAACAAGTAAGGAATGGAATAGCAGAAAAAATTATTTTTTAATTTTTTTTGAGTTTAGACATACACTTTTATAAAAGAAAATCAAGCATTAAAGATCGCGGGGGGTTCTCTATTTTAGAAAAATTAATTTATTAAAAATGGTAGTAACAAATTGTCCGCTATTACCGTTATAACATACAAATTTTAGCAGTTTTTTGTAGCCTTTTCCCGTTTGTTTCGGGCAATTTTGATAATCTTTTTTCGGCGGATCTGTCAGACCGCCGAAAAAAATTTCTCGCCTAATATGGAAAACAACAAAACGAGGCTTTAACCTCGCTTTGTTGCGAACTGCGGAGAGGGGGAGATTCGAACTCCCGGTACTCTTGCGAGCACACCTGATTTCGAGTCAGGCCCATTCGACCACTCTGGCACCTCTCCGGGATAAATTTTAAATTCTCAATTTTAAATTTTAAAACAATTTTTAATGTTTTAATTTTAAAATCATTCTTCTATTTTATAGATTTTTCTCTGGTTGTCAAATCTAACCTCAGCAAAACTGTTAAAACTATCAAAACCCAAAAAATGCAAGCTAAATCATTCTTAAAATATGGCACATCGACCAAACCATGAACCAAAATTACAACCATTGAGCATATTATTCCTATTGTTAAAAATCTTTCTTTTGAGCTCGGAAAACTTGAGCTCTGAAATTTTAAATTTGAAATTCCGATGAAGAAAAATTTCCCGATTATCCAAATAAACAATAATAACCCCGCCAAACCGAGCTCTGACCAAAAATTCAAAATTATATTGTGCGGATAAAGATAAATTTCCACCGGACGCCAAACTTGCTTTTTGTATTCGTCGTTCCAGACGACGTGGCGGTGAAATTCCGGATCGGTGCCGTCGTCGTAAAAAATCCCTTCTACATGATACGGCGCGATAGCGGTTTGATAATTCGCCAAACCGGCGCCGAATAACCAACGATTGTCGTCTTTAAGCATTTCCCAAGTTTCACTCCATTGAGCGCGGCGAACCTGGCCGGAAAAATCTTTTAAAGTTATTTTTTTAAGAGCATAATCCCGTGTCGGCGCGTAAGAAAAAATTCCAACAACAGCAACCGCCAAAATAGCTAAAGTCGCGAAGAATGATTTTCGTCCGGCTAACAAGCCAAAAACAACAAAAGCCGCCAGCAAACCAACCAGCGCGCCTTCGGATTTGGCAAAATATACTGCAAGCAAAGACAAAATTATCGTTAAACTTATCGTGGCAATTAAAAATATGTTTCGTTTTTCTTTAATTTTTGCCAAAACATCTCCGAAAAAAATCATCGCAATCGGCGCCAAATACAGACCGACAGCGTTCGGATAGCCAAAAAATGAAACCACGCGGCGTGTTTCCGAAGCGGCCCAAAGATAATTGCTAATTCCCTGCCCGGTTATTTTTTGAAAAATAGCGTAAAGTGAAACCGCCAAAGCGCCAACGGCCAAAGAAAAAATAATCTTATAAACTCCGCAAAAACTCTCCCCGCCTTCGGCACCCCTCCCGCAGATGGAAATTTTTCCAAAAACATTCAAAAGCAAAATATATAATAAAACCGGTTCAAAAAAATAAGCTTTCCATATTCCTAAGGCTGACAAAGAAAAACCGGCCACTCCGGCTGCGGTCAAGGAAATCATCAACAAAAAAATTATTTCCATTCCAAAAGGATAAAAAATCCTTTTTTTTCTATTTTCCAAAAAATCTTTCCAACGATATTTTCCGCGGATAAACTTTTTAAAATTCGTATATTTCAAAAACCAAGCCGCGAAATAAATTAAAATCATCCCTTCTAAAATCGTTGAAGGCAGGCCGAAAACATTGAACCGCAAAACATAAGCCGGAAGGGCCGCCAATAAAAGCATCAGCGCCCAATCAAGGCGCCGCCAAGATAAAACGGCGAAAAAGATAAAAAATAAAATAAAATAAAACACAAATTTACAATAAAATCATTTTAACCTGCTTGCCCGGCGGGCAAAAATTTAAAATTTATATAAGCATATAAAGTCCGATTCCGACAAGAAGCGCGCCGATAATTTTTTGAAAAACAACACCGCCGCCCATTTCTTCTTTAAGAATTTTCGGATAGCGTGAGGAAAGAAAAAGAATGATAATAAAAAGAAAAAGATATTGGGCTCCTTGCAGAGAATTTATCAAAGCGACATTGCCCATGGAAATTGCCCAATTAAGAAGAATAAACGCCGCCGAAGCCAGTCCGCGAGTTAAAAAGAAAAGAAGCAAATTTTGGGGCTTGGAAACGCCGCCATGGTGCTCGCGGATTAGCTTTCTCCAGGACGGAACCAAAAAAATCAACAAAGTGCCGAGAAAACTACCCATTCTCGACCAAACAAAACCTCCAATAAAAGGCTGGGTTGAATAAATATGTTTAGCTAAAACATAATAAGCCGCGAAAAAAAACGCCGAAACAACGGAATTTATAATTAAACGCCGAGTCGGGCGATAATGCGCGTGTATTCCGCCCAACATATTTCCAAAAATTTTAAAGAAGCGTTCCTGAACCTGGCGAAACTCATAAAATTTAGTATGTTTGATGGATATTAAAACTCCGCCGATTACTAAAATTAAAAAAGCCAAGAGCTGGCGCTCGGATAATTTTTCTCCTAAAAAAATAAAACCCAAAAGAAAAGTAAAGACCGGAACCAAAGCGCCGACAACCGGGACAACGCGCGTGGCCTCTGATTGGTGCAGGGCCTTATACCAAAAAACTAAAGTCCCTAAAAACAAAAGACCGGCAGATAAATCTAAAATAAATTCCTTCCAATCCGGCACCCAAAATCCAAAAACCAAAAGCGCTATATTTAAAAAACTCCAAATGCCGACATAAAAAGCATAGGCGATGGATGAATGAAATCTTTTGGACAGCAAAAACTTATCAGCCACATAAACGGCGGCATTGATAAAATAAGATAATAAAGCGGTTAAAAGCCACATAAATTCAATTTAAATACAAAATATAAAATAACTAAAATTATTCAGAAACACCAGAGCGCTTCGAGCCGGCTGTTTTATATCTAACCTCGCCGCTTTTGCATATTTCTCCGTAAAACTTTCCCGATGGCTTAATCAAGCGCTTTTTAGTTCTGTGATCAATCGAAAATAAGCCGAATTTCGGCGCCCAGCCTTGCGCCCATTCAAAATTATCCAATAACGACCAATGAAAATAACCGCGGACATCAGCTCCTTTATCTAAGGCTTGGCGCACCGCCGCTAAATGATCGGCGATAAACCCCTGCCTTTTTAAATCAGTTGAATCTGCCAAACCGTTTTCCATAACTATAATCGGTTTTTTATATCGGCGCAAACTGATTAAAATATTATAAAGACCTTTAGGAAAAATCTCCCAGCCCAAATCATTTACTTCTCTATTTAAATTTTTTAAAAATGGCGGGTGCCAAACAACCCGATTATGGAAATAATAATCTATTCCGATAAAATCCATTTGTTTTTCAAGGGCGCTCAATAAAATCCTGTTATTAAAAAAATCAAGCAGCCAAGCTAAAAAAATCTCCGGCAGCAGCCAACGCCTTGCTGGTTCGTAGTTGACATATAAATGCGTCAAGCTCGCCTTCGCCTCCGGAAAATGCGAATGAATTATTTTATAGGCTTTTTTATGAGCCGACAGCAAATTTATAAAAACTTTCGCCGCCGAAAAAATATTTTTTTTATTCGGAGGAAATTTTCCATTCAAATAACCATTGGAAAACAGAACGGTCGGCTCATTCAATGTCAGCCAACAATCAATCAAATCGCCGAACTCCCGACAAATAAAATCAACATATCGGCTGTAATAAAAAAGAATTTTTTTGTTTTCCCAGCCACCGAATTCGGCCACCCAAAGCGGGATAGTAAAATGCCAAAGAGTAACAACCGTCGTTATTCCTTCTTTTTTAAGGGCGACTAAAAAATTACGATAATGCTCCACGGCTTCCCGATCGAATTTTCCGTCCTCCGGCTCAAGGCGCGCCCACTCCAAGCCAAAACGATAAGAATTCAAATTCAACTCTTTTATTGCTTTTAAATCTTCGGCCCAAAAATTATAAGAATCGCAGGAATGACCGCAAATAAACTGCGCGCTGTCCAAACCGCGCTTTTTTAAATCAGCCGAGCGTTTTTTCGACAACTCCCAACAGCTCCAATCATTGGCGATTCCTCCCTCAATCTGATAAGCGGAAGTTGAAGCGCCCCACAGAAAATCTTGGGGAAATTTTATTTTTTTCTCGGTTTTCTTATTGTTTTCCATCATTTTTTTATTATAACATTAAAAATATTAAGTTGCCCGCTTAAAACTATTCACTTCTTTCTTAAATTGATCACCTCGATCTTTATAATTCTTAAACACTCCGAAGCTGGCACAACCTGTTGATAACAAAACAACATCTCCTGGTTTCGCTTGTTTTTTCGCTATTTTTAAAGCATCGCCCATCTTATTTACTACAATGCTTGGTATTTGACATTTGATATTTAATATTTCTTTTTTTATTTTATCCGATCCTTTTCCTTCAAATAATATTAAAAATTTTGCGCGCCTGTTTATTTCTTTAGCAAAATTTTTGAAATCCGACCCTTTATCAGCTCCGCCGGCCAGCAATATTATATTCCCTTTCTGTGAAGGAGCACCTGAAAGGCGAGGAAAGTTTTGTTTATCAGAAAAAGATTTCAAGGCAATTATTGAAACGTTCGGCACGGTGGCAAAACTGTCGTCAAAATATTTAACACCGCCGATTTTAGCTACCAATTCCAAGCGGTGCGGCAAGCCTTTGAATTTTTTAACCGCCTCGGCGGAAACTTCTTTTTTTATCTTTAAAATTTCAGCCACCGCCTCGGTCGCGGAGATATTTTCTTTATTGTGTTCACCTAACAAATTACTTGGCAATTCCGATTTGGAATAAAAAATGATTTTCCCAAAAATGTCATTCCCGCGCAGGCGGGAATCCAGCTTTTCATTAGCTACCAAATAATCATTTTTTTTCTGGTGTTTAAAAATATTGGCTTTTGCTTCCCAATAAGCTTTCATTGATTTGTGAAAATTCGGGTTTTTCGGATCAGCCGGGGCTAAATGTTCTTTAAATAAATTAGTAATCACGGCAATATGTGGACTTTTATTCAAATCTTCCAATTGAAAACTGGATAGCTCCAAAACGACAAAATCAGCTGCTTTTATTTTATCAATAAATTCGAACGGCGCAATACCAATATTTCCACCGATAAAAACTTTTTTGCCGGATTTTTTTATAACCCCATAAATCAAAGAGGAAGTTGTGCCTTTTCCCTTTGAACCGGTAACGCCGATAATGTTTTTTGTCGGGCAAAATTCAAAAAAAAGTTTCATGGCGCTGGTAATTTCCGCGCCGAATTTTTTTGCTTTGATCAAATTTTTGGAGAACAGCGGATAACCTGGCGCGCGCAAAATAATGTCAAAATCTTCCAGATTTTCGTCGTATTTTACACCTGATTTAAAAGCAAAATTCAATTTGATTTTAGCGACCTTTTCTTTTAATATTTTCAAATTTTCCGCATCGCAAATCGTAATTTCGGCTTTAATTTTAGCTTTTGACAAAAATTTCAAAAAAGCGATGTTTTCCAAACCCAAGCCAAGAATCGCGATTTTTTTGTTGTTAAATCTTTTTTTTCTTGACATTTTATTATTTATTTAATAATCTTTTGAATATAGAAAGGTGGTTTCCATGGAAAAAGAACCATTCCCAAAAGGATGGAGGGCTAATTTCTTGATTAGCCTTTTTTTCTCCTTGTTGGCGGCGTTCGCCACTTGCTCTTTTCTTTGTGGCGGCGTCGGAAACTTCCTCAAATTATTGACGACTACTTCCGAGTAGTCGTCTTTTTTATTTTAAATTTAATGCAGTTCCCCCCAATTATCGCCAATTTCAACATCAACCGCAACCGGAACTTTTATTTTAATAATATCACTCATAATTTTTTGAATTTCCCTAGAAGCTTTTTCTAAAACGTCCTCGCGCATTTCAAAAACCAATTCATCATGAACTTGAATAATCATCCTGACCGAATCGGCGTATTTTTTTTCTATCAAATCTTGCGCCAAAATCATCGCTTTTTTTATCATGTCGGCGTTAGTCCCCTGCAAAGGCGTGTTGACAGCCATGCGTTCCGCGCCGGCACGCACCATCGGCACTTGCGAAGTTATTTCCGGCAAATAGCGGCGGCGACCGAAAAGCGTTTCCACGTAGCCGTTTTTCTTGGCAAACTCCACCATGCTTTCGGTGTATTTTTTAACATCTTTATAAACGGCAAAATAATTTTCAATGAATTCTTTGGCGCGGGCAAAAGGAATTCCGGCGGTTTGCGACAAACCGTAAGCGCCTTGGCCGTAAAGAACACCGAAATTTATCGCTTTGGCTTCGCGCCGCATTTCCTTGGTAACTTTATCAAGGGAAACGCCATTGATCAAAGCGGCGGTAGAGGTGTGAATATCCAAGCCTTTATTAAAAGCGTCTATAAAATTTTGGTCACCGGAAAGATGCGCCGCCAAGCGAAGTTCAATCTGGGAATAATCCAAAGATACGATTTTCCAGCCTTTTTCAGCAACAAAAGCCTGGCGAATTTTTTTGCCCAACTCGGTGCGCGTTGGAATATTCTGTAAATTCGGGTCAGACGAAGACAAGCGTCCGGTTGCCGTGATCGTTTGGTTAAAACTGGTGTGAACCCGCCCAGTTTTTTTATTAATCAACTCCGGCAAGGCCTGGACGTATGTTGATTGCAACTTGGTTAGCTCGCGATATTCTTGAATAAAAGGAATTATTTCATGTTCCTCTTTAATCTTTTCCAACTCGTCGGCGGCTGTAGAAAAGCCGGTTTTGGTTTTGCTGATTTCCAAAGTGGAAATTTGCAATTTATTGAACAAAATTTCTTTTAATTGTTTGGTAGAATTTATATTAAACTCTTCTCCGGCGGCGGCGTAAATATTTTTCTCTATTTTTTTCAAATCTTTGGCCAGATTCTTTTCCAATTCGGCTAAAAATTCCTTATCCAATTTAACGCCGTTTTCTTCCATTTTTCCCAAAACCGTAATCAAAGGCATCTCAATATCATTAAAAATCTTTAAAGAATCTTTTTCTTCCAATTCTTTGTTTAATTTTTCTTTTAAGCGATAAGTAAAATCCGCATCTTCACAGGAATAAACCGCCAATCTTTCCAAATCAACCTCGGCGAAAGTTTGCTTGTCCCGCCCGGTTCCGAGCAAATCATTTTTGCTGATTTTTTCAAAGCCGAATTCAGAAAAAGTCGCGGCATCAAGGCTGTGCGCCCGGCTGCCGGGATTAAGCAAATACGAGGCAATCATAGAATCAAAAACTATTCCATTTAAAATCAAACCGAAATTCTTCAAAACCCGCCAATCAAATTTGATATTATGCCCGCATTTCTTAATTTTTTCATCAGCCAAAATCGGCCTTAATTCTTCAATCCACCACTCTTTGTCGTTGCGAGCGACTAAAGGAAGCGTGGCAATCCCGCCAAATAATGAATTTTGTTTTTTATTGTCTGCGCTGTCTAAAACGCTGGATTCCCGCTTTCGCGGGAATGACAAAAAGTACGCTTCGCCGGCTTTCCAGGAAAAACTTATTCCGCGCAAGCCGGAAGTTATCGGGTCAAAACCGGTCGTTTCAGTGTCAATGGCAAAAAATTTCTGCTTCTTCAGTTCGGATAAAAACTTTTTAAATTTTTTATCGTCATCAACCAAGATATATTTAAAACTTTCCCGATCGCGGGCAAATTTATCGGCCGCCGCCGCCATTTTTTCCTCGCCGGTTGCATTCTTTCCGGCTAATTCCTGTACGCGCGGCAACAACGATTTAAATTCTAATTCGGAAAAAATTTCCGCCACTTCATTTATGTCAAAATCCTTGGCGCGGCATTTTTCCAGATCAAAAGCTATTTTCACATCACGTTTGATAGTCGCCAGGTCTTGCGATAAAAAAGCGTCTTTTTTGTATTCTAATAATAATTTTTTAGTTCTTTCCGTGATTTGCGATTCGTAATTTTCAATTTGTATTTTTTCATACAGCCTTTCTAATGTCCCGAATTCATTTAATAATTCAGCGGCGGTTTTTTCTCCGATTCCTTTGACGCCGGGAATGTTGTCGGACGGATCGCCGCGCAAGGCTTTATAATCAACCATCTGCTCCGGATTTATTTTAAAACGCTCGCGCACTTTAGCAGCATCATACAAAACAGATTCGGATAAACCGCGCCCCATGGAAAAAACTCCGGTATTTTCATCAACCAACTGCAAAGTGTCCATATCGCCGGTAACGATTATTTTTTTTAAATTTTCACCGGCGACACTGGAAATCGTACCGATTAAATCATCAGCTTCAAAACCGGCCATTTCAAAAATTGGAATATTAAAAGCAACAGCTATTTCTTTAACGCGCGGAATCTGCTTATATAAATCATCCGGCGCTTTAATGCGCGTCGCTTTATATTCGGCATATTTTTCATGGCGAAAAGTCGGCGCTTTTTTATCTAAAGTTAAAACAATATAATCAGGCTTTATTTCCTTCCACGCTTTAATTAAAAACGCCGCAAATCCATAAGCGGCATTGACCAGTTCTCCTTTTTTGGTTCGCAAAGTCGGCGGTAGAGCGTGAAAACTGCGATGAATTATCGCATTTCCGTCGATTATCATTAATTTTTCCTGTTTTTTTGGCATATTTTAATTATATCATATTTTATAGAAAACAACCGCCATTGTCGAAACAATAGCGGCTAAAATAAAGAGAGCATTTTTCAGCCTTTCCGGTTTAAAGAACAAAAAAATTCTAATTCTTGGACAGACCTAAAGGCTTTATTTATTTTCTCAACTCTTTTAAGCCTTTCTTCTTCGGGAATATTATCCGCCGCTTCCAAGGCTTTGTTAAGAATTCTTTTTACTTCGAAAAACCTCGCGGCAATCGCGCCTTTTTCCTCACCAGAAGAAATAAGCCTTCTTATTTCAGCTAATAATTCCGGCACTGTTTTTTTACCACTCATTTTTACCTCCCCTCAGCTGAAAAATAAGATTTTATAATTGTATATTATCATTTTTTAAAATTTTTGTTAAATTTTAGCTTTTTTAGTTTTTCGTCTTTTAAGAAAGCAAAAACGCTTTTACTAAAAAATTGCTAATACTTTTTTTGCTTGCTATAATATTTTTTTTATTTGGGAAATGTTAAAAAAGGAGGGAAAAATTTTTTATCTTTCAATTTTAGGCTTTATCTGGAGTTTAGGATTTTTTATTGGTGGAAAATGTTCGGCAACTGGCGAAGTGATAATTAATGAAATTGCCTGGATGGGCGATACTGATAGCTACAACAACGAATGGATAGAATTGAAAAATTTGGCTGATTCAAAAATTGATTTATCCAATTGGACCTTAACAGCCGAAGACGGCTCCCCTGCAATAACTTTAGAAGGTTTTATTAATGCTAATCAATATTTTTTATTAAGAAGAGGCCAATCAGCAGACCAAACTTATTCCGGCTCACTGGGGAATGACGGAGAAAAATTGCAATTAAAAAATTCTTCCGACGAAATTATAGATATTATTGATATGTCTGATGGTTGGCTTGCCGGTGATAATAATTCAAAAGCAACCGCTGAACGCTGTGGCGACTTCTGGCAAACCAGCGCTTCGGCGGGCGGAACCCCTAAAGCGGAAAATGAATGTTTTCCGGAAGAAAAAACCGAGGATGACGAAGAAAATGAAGATGAAAATGAAACTTCCGAGGAAGAAATCGGGGAAGAAGATGAAAATGAAAAAGATTATAATCATGGCGATGTTGTTATTAATGAATTTTTAAGCGACCCGGAAGAAGGCGGCAATGAATGGGTGGAACTTTATGATTCGGCCGGAGAAACCAGCTTGAATGATTGGTATTTAAGCGACGGCTCCGGCGCTAAAACAATTTTATCCGGAAAATTTTCCAATCGTTTTTTTCTTTTGGAAAAACCCAAGGGCGCACTGAATAATTCCGGCGATGAAATAAGCTTGTTTTCTCCAACCGGCAAGCTTATTGACCGCGTTGTCTACGGCTCTTGGGGAAACTCCGCTGAGGAAAACATCCCAGTTTTAACTAAAGGTGTTTCGGCGGCCAGGATTGAAGACGGGCAACAAAAAGAATCTTTAATAAAATCTTTCGGGTTGACGTCAAATCCGACCCCGGGAGAAGCGAATATTATCGCGGAAGCTTCCTCTACAACCGAAAAAGAAAATATTCAAACAAACGCAATTCGCATTACGGAAATTTTCCCTAATCCCGGCGGATCGGATCGCGAACAAGAATTCATTGAATTTAAAAACAATTCTAATGAAACAATCAGCTTGACCGGATGGAAAATAATAATAGAAAACGGGCGGACTTTTATTTTTGGAGAATTTTTTTCACTGACCGCAACAATTACTCCGGGCGGATATTTCACCTTATTTCGGAAAGAAAGTAATTTGGTTTTGGACAACGGCGGCGGTGCAATCAGATTTTTTAAGCCAAATTCTTCGCGGGCTTTTCAAGTTTTGGAATACGGCGAAGCGCCGGCAGGTGCTTGTTTTATTGACGCCTCGGAGATTAATGCCAGCTCCTCGGAGGCGACAAAAAAATTTCTTTTAAACTCTTTGGAGCCGGATAGCTGGGTTTGGACTTATCGACCGACGCCGGGCGCGGCTAATGAAATTTTATCACTAAACCGCCCGCCTCAACCGACTTTTTTTCTGGCGGAAAAAATATCCGCCGGTACACCGCTAATATTTGATGCTTCTGATTCGATTGATGAAGACGGCGATGATCTTTCTTTTTTCTGGGATTTCGGTGACGGCATAAAAATTTCCGGGGAAACCGTCAGCCACACTTTTTTGCAGGCAGGCGACTATGAAGTGCGTTTAACGGTCAGCGATGGCCAAACCGATAATGTTTTTGCAAAAGAAATTTTCTTTTTATCGCCCGTCGCCGAAAAAACAACCAAAGAATCAATTTTCGTTTCGGCCAAAGAAAAAACTTCCGCCGCCAACAGCGTTCCAATATCTTTGAATGAAAATTTGGCCGCGGCCTTGGTTGCCGGCGAGGAGGAATTTTTTTATACTCCTTTGGAAGAAATAGCCAATAAAACCGCCGGCGACAGCATCAGCGCGGCCGGAGTTGTAATTGTTCCGCCGGGAATTTACGGCACGCAATATTTTTATATAATTTCTCCGGTAGCAAAAGAAGTGCCGCTTTCCTTGAAAATCTATAATTTTAAAAAAGATTTTCCGGAGTTGAAAATCGGCGATTCGGTTGAGATAAACGGCCAAGTTATGCAAAACGCCGAAGAAAAATATTTAAAAATTTCCAGCCAAGAAAATGTTAAGATTCTCGGAACAGCCGAATTGCCAACGCCGGCGGAAGCGGAAATTCTGTCAGTTGAAGATTTAAATAAATTTTTATCGGTTCAGGGCGAAATTATAGAAAAAGACGGCAGCCGGATTTTTTTGGAAACTTCCGCCGGAAAAGTAAGCGTTTATTTGAAAAGCGGCGCCGAAATTGATAAAAGCGAGCTGAAATCCGGAACAGTTGTTAAAATAACGGGTTTGGCCGGAATTATCAGCCAGGAAGCGGAATTGCTGCCGCGCGGCCAAGATGACATTAAAATTTTGTCCGGCGCCGGAGAAACGGAAGCAAACGGGGAAACGGGGAAAAGCGATTCTCTTTCTTCTTCAACTTGGGTTTTGCCGGAAAATTCAAATAATAATAACACGTTTATTTATTTTTTGATAATAATTTCTTTTGTCGCGGCGGTTGCCGGGTTTATTTTAAGAAAAAAATTTAGGAAATAAAATTTTCCGCCTAATTTTTTATAATTCAATTAGGTTTTTTAAACTTTACACAACTAAATACATTTTGTATAATTATAATATTGTCTGTCGATTTATCAATAGAAAGAGGGGTGAGGTAATTTTATATCATCGACAGATTTTTTTGTTCATTTAAGTTGCACGTTCATATTATTATCAATCTTTTAACGGAGGCAAAACAAAAATGAGTTGGAAGAAAAAAATGTCATTTATAGTTTCTCTTGCGGCGAGTCTGACAGCTTTTGTTATAAAAGGAGAGGCGCAAACATCTTCTGAACAAATTATTAATGAAACGGGGTCTTATTTTGAAAATTTAAAAGATCAGCCAGCTAAATATTCAATATCGAGAGAGGAGGCTCTTAAATTAAGTAAAAAATATGGGGTTGATTTAGGACGAGTGGTGTATAATGATTTGGTGCCATATGACAGTGATGGCGATAATTTGTTTGATTTGGTTTGGGGTGTGGTAGAGAATTTACAAGGTAAATTTCTTGTTTCTTATTTCAATCCATATACAGGAGACTTTATAGCGCAGGAAGCTCCACATGAAGGTCTTCGTCATAGATTGCTTGATCTTCAATCTGAAAATTTAAAATCGGCGGTTATGTTGGCGGATGTATATGAATCATTTCCGTGGGGTTGGAATCTGCCATATTGTGGATCAATGTATGTTTCGTGCGGTTATGGATGCGGATACCACACAGGAAGAAGCTATTATGCCACTGACTGGAATTTATCTGGCGACAAAGATTGTGGCAACCCATTAGCTGCGCCTGCCAGTGGTTGGGCAACGCATGCCGGGTGGTATAACAATTCGCATGGGAATACAGTTGTAGTGAAGGGAGGAGATGCCGGAAACGGCAAGAAATACATTTGGCGTGTGTCTCATTTAAATTCCGTATCAATAACCCCCGGTTGGTGGATTGACCAAGGACGTATCGTTGGAACAATCGGTACGACCGGCTCAACCTCTACAGGCTGTCATATTCATTTTGAAGTTTGGCGGGGGACTGTATCAGGCGGGACACCAAGCGGTGAAACTTTGCCAATCAGTAATTGGCCATCTTCGGGGGATAACGTAGACGGTTATGACGGGTCTACCGGAACAAGTAATTGTTTCCCTTCGGAAAATAATTGTTCTTCTGGCGATGTTTGCCCATGAAGAATAATTAAAATCGGGAAAATCCGTAAAACAGGACCTTCCCGAAATTTATCAAATAAGGCGCGATAAAAAGCGCCTTATTATTTTTTAGTTTCAAAAGTATTTATAATATTGGTAAAATTATCTCTATATAAATCAAATGTATCTTTATTGACAGTAATTCCTTTAATCAAGAAACTGTAATCATTGTTTTGCAAATAAACAGCCTCAGAATAACCGCCCTCTGTTCCTTCAGCTCCAAAAATTTCAACTTGCCAAATGGCGGGCAGGCCGTTTATATTTATTTCTCGTTTTTGCGATATATTTGTTCCTTCCGGATTTGTAGGAGTGCTTTGGGCCCACTCTTCTAAACTATAATTATTTTCACTTATTCTGACGGATATCCAAATATCAGAATTACCCATTTCCAAGGGCGAAGAAATGTTTTTGTTTGAAAAATATTGTTCCGCTATAACAGGTCTTTGTGATGGCGGCAGTTCAAGTAATCCTAAATCAAAGAAGTTTTTCGGGTATTTTAAAGAAAAATTATATTTTGTGTTATTAAATTGTGTTAATTCGTTTTGCAAATCAGATTCTTCTTCGTTTAATGTTTCGCTTGAAATTAAATTATCATTAGTTGATGTTGAGGTTAAGCTTTTTTCTTCCTCTATTTCTTCGTTGTTTAACTTTAAATTATTTAAAATATAAGCAAAACTAAAAATAATTATAGCTAACAACACAAAAAAATAATAACCAGTTTTTTTATTCATATTTTTTAAATAAGATTATTAATTATTAACAATTAATTTTATTTTTATTATACATAGCAAACAAGATAAAATCAATAAAACTGAGACTTTCAGGTCCTAATCTGTATTTTCATAAACTTCCCGCCTCACTTTTTCTATGATATTATTATAAAAGAGGAGAATAATTTAATATCAGCTTCCCGCCAGCACGGGAACGGCACAACTATTAGTATGGGTAGAAAGAAAAAAAAGCAAAATCCGCTGGATTATGTGGAAATTCCAAAATTGGGCTTAAGCCCGGAAACAAAAAACGGTTTACTGGTGCTTTTTATAATAATAATCTCGATTCTATGCCTATTGGCGCTTTTCGGCAAAGCCGGCCCGGTCGGCAATTATCTTGGGCGCGGCGAAACTTTAGCGTTTGGCTGGGGAAAATGGCTTTTTCCGATTTTATTGTTTTCTTGGGGTATAATCCTTTATAAAAAAGATCGCACTTATATCCGCACCGCCGGAATCTTAGGAGTTTTTCTATCTTTATTATCAATCGAGGCGCTTTTCCATATTACTATTCCTTTGGATGAATGGAGAATAGCGATTGACAAGGGTGACGGCGGCGGCTTTATCGGCATGCTTTTTGCTTCTATTTTTGTCAAAACTCTTGGATTGTGGGGAGGGATAACCGTCTTGCTTGCTTTGATTTTTGTTTCTATCCTTTTGATTTTCAACACTTCTTTGGTTAAATTAATCGGCGGGGAAAGTTTTTTAGTTGCTATTTTTAAACCTTTTAAAGTGCTTTTTAAACGCGTTTTCAGCCGGAAAGAAGAAAATATTTTCAAAGAAGAAGATGAAATTTCCGTTGAAGTCGAGGAACCGGAATTTTCCCAAAAAATTATCGCCGACTTGACCGAAGAAGATGAAAAACCGGAAGAACTGGAAAAAGAAGATGAAAATGAAGATATCGAAAAAGCGCCGATTGCCGCCATTGAAAAAAGCGCTACCTTAGGAAAATCCGATAAAAATTCCAAAAAACACGAAGAGGAAATCTGGAAAATGAAGAGGGTAAAAATCGATCTGCCCATGGAATTGCTAAATACGAACAACAGCCGTCCGGCCGCTGGAGATATAAAAAATAATCAGCTGATAATCCATCGAACTCTGGAAAATTTCGGAATTCCGGTTGAAATGGGCGAAACAAAAATCGGTCCGACCGTCACGCAATACACCTTCAAACCGGCTGATGGAGTAAAGCTTTCGCGCATTACCACTCTTAATAACGATCTTTCTTTGGCTTTGGCCGCTCATCCCCTGCGCATTGAAGCGCCAATTCCAGGAAAAGCTTTAGTTGGAATTGAAGTTCCTAATAAAACTAAAGCTCTGGTTACTCAACGCGAAGTTCTGGAGGACCGCTCTTTTCAAGAACGCAAAAGCAACTTGATGGTCACCTTGGGCAAAGATGTTTCTGGTGCTTGTTCTGTTTATGATATAACCAAAATGCCGCATTTACTGGTAGCCGGCGCCACTAATTCCGGAAAATCCGTGTGTTTAAATTCAATTATTGTTTCTTTGCTTTACCAAAATAATCCGGAAAATCTACGCTTTATTATGGTCGATCCGAAACGCGTAGAATTAACGGTTTATGACGGCATTCCGCATCTTTTAACGCCGGTTGTCACTAATGTTCAAAAAACCATCAATGCTCTGCGCTGGTGCCTAAATGAAATGGATCGCCGCTTTGATGTTTTGCAAAATTTTAAAAAACGCAATATTCAAGAATACAATAAATCAGCCAAAGAAAAAATGCCTTATTTGGTTTTTATTGTTGATGAACTGGCTGATTTGATGGTAACAGCCGGGCGTGATATCGAAGGCGGTATAATTCGCTTGGCGCAAATGGCGCGCGCCGTCGGTATTCACTTGATTTTGGCTACGCAGCGCCCGTCGGTTGACGTTATCACAGGATTAATTAAAGCGAATATGCCGACACGCATCGCTTTTTCCGTGGCCTCGGGAATCGATTCCAAAACTATTTTGGATTCTTTAGGTGCGGAAAAACTTCTCGGCAAAGGCGACATGCTTTTCCAAACACCGGAGATGTCTAAACCAAAACGCGTTCAAGGAGCTTTTGTTTCAGACGATGAAATCCATCGGATTGTTTCCTGTATCAAAGAAAAAGCCGGAGAATTCGAATACGTCGAAGGCGTAACCGATCCCCAGCGCGTCCGCGGCGTAGCCGGCGTTGGATTGGAAGGCGGCGAAGAACAAGGCGATGAATTGGCTCAAGAGGCCGCCAGCTTGATAGTAGAATCCAACAAAGCTTCAGCAACTTTCTTGCAAAGGAAATTATCAATCGGCTATGCCCGTGCCGCCAAAATTTTGGATATCTTGGAAGAAATGGGAGTGGTTGGTCCGGCCAACGGCTCTAAGCCGCGCGAAATTCTTTTATCAAAAGAAGAATATGAAAATCATCTAAACAACCCGACAGCTGAAGCACCCCTGCATAATGTCGAAAATTCCGAAAAACCGGCGGAATATCTGCCGAACGAGGAAACCGAAACGAATAATTCTCTGGGCGAAGCGCCGGAAGATGAAGTTATTGCCTTCCAAAATAATGGCGAGGAAAAAAGCGCGGAAGTATCTGATGAAAAAACAATAGAACCGGAATTATCGAATAATTCGGAAAAGGAAGCGGAAAACGCCGAAGAGCAAGACGAGGAAGATATTTTTTCCGAAAAAAAAGAAACTTCTGATGTTCCGGAAGAGACAGATAAGCCAAAAAAATCAGGCAAAATCGGGTCTTGGGAAGATGATGACGGGATGTTCTTTTCCAAATAGAATTAAACCTATTACTATTACTAAAAACCTTAAAAAATTAAAAATACTTTGTTAAAAAATATGATGGAAAAAATAGAAAAAATTCCCCTTGCTCCCGAGGGCTTGCCTGAAGAATATGAAACAAATCCCGGCGATATGGGAAAAATAGTTGAAGATCTAATCAAAGAAGTTAACTCCATGCCGCCGATAGGGAAGAAAATAAGTTCTAAAAAGCAAGTTCTTCCCCTGTCTCCGGCAGATGAAGCTAAAAGAAACGTATTCTTAAAAGCCGAAACGGCCGCAACAAAAAAAAGAATAATCACGCCAAAACGCCCCAAAACGGATTTTGATACTGCCGGCTATGAAGATTCTTTTTACAAAGAGCATCTGGTCGCGAAAGAACAACTTGATTAAAAGTTGTTCTTTTTTTATAAAAACAAGTGGAACTTTTAGCTTATTTTATAAAATTGTTTTATAATATAATTAAAATAAAATTAATCTTTATAATATGAAAGAGCTTTTTGGACAACAAATAATATCGCCGGTTAATCACAATGAAAAACGGCCGGATTCTGGAAAAAAATCAAATTTACCCGGAATAACGCCAAAAGAGCAAATTGAGGATGAAAGCAATGCCGCACTGATAGAAAAAATCAATAAAAAGAGCAAGGAGGCGGTTTTTGAAGAAATCGACGAAATTATCTACGAATTAGAACAGCTGACGGAAAGCGAAAAAGCCGAAGATCATTATCAAGCGGCGGATATTTTAAAAAATTTGGCTCCGGGGCAAGAAAAAGCGCTGGTAGAAAATTTAAAAACAAACCAGGAATTATTAAAAAAACTGGAAAAAATCAACGTTCCGGAATTCGGCCGCCAGCCGAAAAATATCAAAGAACCGGACGATTCTATCTACAAAGAAGTAAAACAAGAATTAATGAGAAGGAAGATTCAAAAAGGTGAAAAACCGGAATTCGGCCGTCAAATAGCAATTTCCGATTTTGCAGAAAACGAAAGAGAAGAAATATTTCGTAGCGATATTATTAATAAGAAAACTTTATCTGACCAATCACGACGTTATAATCCGGAAGAAGCTGAAAAAGTAGTTTTCTCCTATAATGAAAATTCTGAAACCGGACCGGTTTTTGAAATGAGCGGCTCAACTGATGAAGATGGATTTTTTCCAACAGAAGATGCGGTAGAAAAAAATTCTCCAACAGAAGATATTGAAGGAGCATTTCCGTATAAAGAAAACTCTCCAGCCGGACCGGTTTTTGAAATGAGCACCGAGAAGGATGAAGGATGGTTCTTAACTAGAGAAAAACAAAAAACATCTAAAATCGAATCACCGTCAATAAGCGATGAATTACAAAAAATCAAAATAGAATTGCGCCACGACAAGGCTATTGAAATTGAAAACGCTTTTCAAAAAAATTTTGGCATTGGGGCGAAAGACTTAAAAAGTGTTGGGGGTTTTGAAGAATTATCCGATGGCCAGAAAAAATTCATCTTAGAAAATTTACGCCAAATAACTCTGGGCAAGGTTAAAGACGGCGGCGAGATTGTTTACGAAGAAAAAACCAGAAAAATCGCGCGAGAAAAAAAAGGTTTGGGGAAAATCGGCGCTCTGGCCATGAATAATTTGCTTAAAAATTTTAAAATTGTCGGCGAAGAAAAAAAATTAGCCGAAGAATTAACGGTCGGCGGAATGGCCGAACACGGCGAAATTTTGCGCGCTTTGATTGAAGGAATGAAAGACGGCCCGGAAGTGGTTGAAAAAGATGGCGAACTGGAAATTCAATTCGCTTCCCTGGAAAAATGGCCGGACGAAAACGAAAGAAAAATCGCCGAAAATCTAAATTCGGCCGCCGCGGAATTTATGCGCCTGCCGAAAGAATGGAGTTATGAAGGAAAAGAGCCGGAAAAAATCGGCAAAATCGAAAAAGTTTTAAACACTCGCCTTTGGGGTGCGCACAGCCAGCAGGAAAATCGGGAAAAATACGAGGAAGCCAAAAAAAGATACGAAACGGCCCGCGCCGAATATTTGGAATTGGAAAAAATTTGATTTGACGAAAAATCCGCCTGTCTGGACGTCAATTCCATTGATGCCAAAATCCAGCTTAATCAATTATTAAATCAAAATCCGGAAGCGGAAAAAGAATTATTAGCCATTTCCGCGCAATCAAAATTTTCCAAAGGTTTGATGAATTCCTTAAAAGGAAACAAAGGCCGCGGAATTTCCATGGGTGCCGGTTATGCGGCCAGAAGTTTGGCAATCGGCGCAGCCGGAACGGTCGGGTCTTTAATCGCCGCTCCGGTTATCGGGGGAGCTTTGGGCGCTTGGCGCGGACACAAACTGGCGAAAAATAAATTAGAAATGCAGGATAAGCAAGCGCGCCGCGGCGAAGGAATTGTTGATGAAAAAGCCAAAAATTTCGTGCCGGCCGCTCATTTGATAAAAAGGCTGTCTGATTTAACTCAAGAATGCGAACAATTAAAAAATTCCGGGCAGCCGGAAAAATTCGGCCAAGCCGCAATGTCGCTAAAAGCCAGAATCGATTATACCGAAGAAAAAATCAACGGCGGTTTGGTGGATTTCGGTACGGTTGAAGATTATTCGGAAACTTCCCGCCGGGAACAAAATGAAAAATATTCCGCTTCGGAAAAAAGAGAAGGCGTTATCGGCCGCCAGCTCCAACTCATACAAGGATTATCCCAAGCCAAAGCTTTGGTGGAGGAAATTAATTTAAAGGCGAACGACAAAATATTGGAAGAGCGCTTGGGAAGAATGCTGGAACGTCACAGCGAAAATATCGCAGAAAACAGAAAAAAATATGTCAGCCAAGAAACTTGGAAAACCGCCAGAAATGCTGCCGGTTTTGCCATTGCCGGTTGGATGATCCGCGATGTTGTCGGCGAACATTTTGGCTGGAATAAGGGAGAAAGCTCATTTTTGAAAAAATCTTTCAGCAAAATAAAAGAATTTATTAAAGGAGATTCCGGAATTGAAGCTTCTCCGGCGCCGATAAGCATACCGGAAGATCTGCCGGATAATTTTATCGATAAAACCGTCAGCGCGGAAACAATGGTTGAAGCGCAAAAATATTTCGGCGGTAATTCCATCTGGAAGGAAGCGGAAAATCAAATCGCGGCTTGGCGCGGCGTTAGCGGCCGGATGCCGATTGACGATATTGATAAAGTCAAAGATCTGATAGTTGAAAATCCAGGAGAATACGGTCTGCCGGCTGATATTGATTTTAATGATATGTCGGCCGAGCAGATTAAAAATATCAATTGGGAAAAAGCTTTGTCCGACGCGAACCTGAACCGAGAAATTCCGGTCGAGATAACCGAACCGCAAATTGACGAAACACCGGCGCCGGAAGATCAGCCAATTAAAAATCCATCCGAAATTAAAATCGAACCGGAAATAGCGGCTGAAATTGAGCCGGAAACAACCGAAAGTTTGAAAAAATTGGATGAAATTCTCAATAATTCCGAAAAAATAAGAACAGATGCCATAAGAGACCTGCCGCCGACCGAAGAAACCATCGTCTCCGCCGGCTCGCCGGAACATCTTAAAATCTTTTTAAACGACCGGGAAGCTCAAATAAGATTGGCAACTATTTCCGCTAAAGCTAAGGAGTATTTTAACAGCCAAAATGTTTTAGCCGATCGCCAGGCGGCCTGGACAAAAGTAATGCAATTCAAAGAACCGATTGAAAAAGAATTCGGCGGTCGGATCGGAATTAACTCGAAGGGTGATATTGAAATAAATTTTCCGGATGGTTCTTCCAAAAAAATTTTTGACGCCGAAAAGCCCTTCTCTTTAAATAAAATCGCTGAAAAAATTACAGCCGCCGAAGACGGTCGGGAAAACCTTAATGCCGAAAAATTAAGAAATTTAAACCCCGAGCAAGCTAAAACACTAACCGAAACTTCCCGCCAGCTTTCCGTTTTGGCCGACAACCTCCGCAGATTGCCGCCGGATTCCCGCCAGGCCGCGCCGATCCGCAAAACCATTACGGCCATAATTAACTATAATGAAAGAAAATTCGGGCAAGGAATTTTCAACGATGATTTAAAAGAGTTGGCCGGACTTAAACCTTCTAAAACAGCTTTTATTCGCCCTGAATTTGAAGAAACGGACATTACCGAAACTCTCCGCGATTTTGAGCAAAAAATTGAGGAACTGAAAAACACTCCGCTTTTAAACAACGCCACTTTTATGAAAAAAATTTCCGAAGGCTACAAAATCGGCTTAAATGAAAATTCGCCCGAGGCCCGAGAAATTTTAGGACAGGCGAAAATTCAAACGGAAAGCTGGGGGAAAGGTGATTTGGATATTGCCGGAAATAAAAATGGTTCTATTTTTGTCAAACTGCCGGATAACTCCGGATACAAAATGATATATAAAGGAGGAGAAAACAGCGGTTTAGTGAATGATGATAGAATTTATCATCCGCAAAAACCAAGCAATATAAAAATAACCCAGAATACTCCTGGTACGCAAGCTTACAGACTAAAAAGATTAGCGATTGAAGAAGAAGTGGCAAGTATTGATGCTTAATAAAAATAAACATCGCATAAAAAAATAAAGGCGGTTTATAAAATTAAGCTGCCTTTATTTTTAATTAAATTTTATAGCAAATACGCCATAAATATTTTATTGTGTCAATATTATTTGTTTGACACAACCGCTTGATTTGCTATAATAATAAAAGATAAATAATTCTGTTTTTTAGCTATTTTTAAAAAAATATGATAATAACTTACTTGGGGCATTCTTGTTTTAAAATTCAAGATAAAATCGGGCCGGACGGAGTTGCGGTAATTACTGATCCGTTTGATAAAAACACCGGCTTTAAAGTTCCTAATTGCGAAGCTGATGTGGTTACCATAAGCCACAACCATCATGATCATAGTAATTCCGGATGTTTGCGCGGAAATCCTTTTATTATCAACACTCCCGGTGAATATGAAATTAAAGGGGCCATGATTGTCGGGGTGGAAACTTTTCATGATGACCAAAATGGAGCGGAAAGAGGTAAAAATATTTCATGCCGTATAGAAATAGACAATATATCAATGGCTCATTTGGGCGATATTGGGCATATTCTAACCGATGAACAATTGGAAAAAATAGGAAATATTGACATTCTTTTTGTTCCAATTGGAGGAAAACACACTCTGAATGCCCAAAAAGCCGTAGAGGTTATCAATCAAATAGAGCCGCGCATTGTTATCCCGATGCATTACAAGTTGCCGAATTCTAAAATAACCGACATTGATGGTCTGGATAAATTTATTAAAGAACTTGGTGTAGCGCCGAAAAACGAAGAAAAATTCAAAATAAATAAAAAAGATTTGCCGCAAGAAGGCATGGATTTGGTTGTTTTGGAAGTTGCGGAATAAAAAAATGGAGAAATTTCCTGAAAAAAATAAAATCGACGTGATAAATAAAGAAAATAAATCAAAGCATGCCGCTTTGTGGTGCGGTTTAATTTTTTTCTTAGTTTTAATATCTTTTCTCTGGGGGTTGAATAATAAAAATATTTTTTCCTTTTTAAAAAAAGAGGGGGGCGAATCTTTTGATTTTGGAATATTTTCCCAAGAATTTAAAAACAGCTTAGAAAAGGGGGTTGAACGCATTGATGATTTTATGGAAAACTCTGCTTCAACCACTAAAGAATCTAATAATGAAACATATGAAGAAAGACAAGAAGAACTCTTCCGAGAATAGCGAGGAGAAACCGATTGTTTCCGAAAATTCGGAAAAAGAAGCTAAGACAGAATATGGTTTAGTTAAACCGCAAGAAATTGTGGAAGAAATGAGCCGCTGTTATTTGGATTACGCCATGAGCGTTATTGTTTCGCGCGCCTTGCCGGATGTTCGGGACGGATTAAAACCGGTGCATCGGCGCATTCTTTATGCGATGTGGTCGATAGGCTTGCGTTCCGGCGCCAAATTCCGCAAATCCGCTACGGTTGTCGGCGAAGTTTTAGGTAAATATCATCCGCACGGAGATTCGGCGGTTTATGATTCCATGGTTCGCATGGCGCAAGATTTTTCCTTGCGTTATCCGCTGGTTAAAGGCCAAGGAAATTTTGGCTCAATGGACGGAGACGGCGCGGCGGCCATGCGTTATACTGAAGCTAAACTGGCCGCGATTGCCGAGGAAATGCTTTTTGATATTGATAAGGATACTGTAAATTTTATTCCCAATTATGACGGTTCGCACAAGGAACCGCAAATTTTACCGGCAAAACTTCCTCAGCTTCTGCTAAACGGAAGCATGGGCATTGCTGTCGGTATGTCCACTAATATACCGCCGCACAACCTTAATGAGTTAACCGGCGCCATCTGCCATTTAATAGAAAACCCCGAAGCGACAGTCGAAGATTTGTGCCAATTTGTCAAAGGGCCGGACTTTCCGACCGGCGGCATAATTTACAACGAAAAAGATATTAAAGAAACCTACGGCACCGGCAAGGGCGGCATAGTCATCCGCGGACGCGCCGAGATAGAAGAGTTAAAGGGCGACAAATTCCAAATCGTTATTTCCGAAATTCCTTACCAGGTGAATAAAGCGGCTTTGGTGGAAAAAATCGCCGATTTGGTTCGTGATAAAAAAATAGAAGGAATCAGAGATCTGCGGGACGAATCCGATCGCGAAAAAAGCGTCCGCATTGTCATTGAATTGAAAAAAGATTCTTACCCGAAAAAAATACTCAATGCTTTATATAAATTGACTGAATTGCAAACCACCTTTCATGTCAATATGCTGGCTTTGGTTGATGGATTACAGCCGAAAGTTTTGAATTTAAAAGCGATTTTAGAAGAATACATTAAACACCGCGGAGAAGTTGTCCGCCGCCGCACGCAATACGATTTGGATCGCGCCTTAGATCGCGCTCATATTCTGGAAGGCTTAGTAATGGCCCTGGAAGATATTGATGCTATTATTAAAACCATTAAACAATCCAAAGACAAAGAAGATGCTAAAACAAATTTAATTAAAAAATTCAAATTATCAGAGCGCCAAGCCGTAGCCATTTTGGAAATGAAATTACAACAGCTGGCTAATTTGGAAAGATTGAAAGTTGAAGAAGAATTGAAGGAAAAGAAAAAATTGATAGCCGAACTGGAGGCGATTTTAAAATCTCGCACCAAAATTTTAGGAATCGTTAAAACGGAAATACAAGAATTAACGGAAAAATACGGCAATGAGCGCCGCACTGAAGTTATGGTTCGCGGAATTAAGGATTTCTCTATGGAAGATTTGGTTCCGAATGAAGAAGCGATTGTAATGATGACTCGCGACGGCTACATAAAACGCCTGCCGCCAGACACTTTTAAACAACAGGAACGCGGCGGCAAGGGTGTTATCGGGCTAACCACCAAAGAAGAAGACACCGTGGAATTTATGTTTAATACCATGACGCACTCTGATTTGCTGATGTTCACCACCAAAGGGCGCGTTTTCCAGCTAAAATCCTATGAAATCCCGGTCGCTTCCCGCACGGCTAAAGGCACGCCGATTGTCAATTTCCTGCAATTATTAAGTGAAGAAAAAATAACTTCCACTTTACCTTTGGATAAAATATCCAACGCCGAGTATCTTTTCTTTGCCACGGAAAAAGGTTTGGTTAAAAAAGTTAAGTTGGAAGCTTTTGCCAATGTCCGCCGATCCGGCTTAATTGCCATAAAAATAAATAGTGATGATAAATTAATTTGGGCCAAACCAACCACCGGCGATGATGATATTCAACTAATCACCGCCGACGGACAATCTATCCGCTTCTCTGAAAGAGACGTCCGCGAAATGGGCCGCAACGCTGCCGGTGTCCGCGGAATCAAATTAAAAGAAAAAGATATTATGGTTGGCATGGGGGTTATTTCCACCAATAAGGAAATTGTTAAAAAATATCAAGTTCTGACAATCATGGCTAAGGGTTATGGTAAAAGGACTCCTTTGGTTTTCTACAAAGAGCAAGGCCGCGGCGGTTCAGGCTTGCGCACCGCTCATGTCAACGACAAAACCGGACAAATAACCAACGCTTTTGTGGTTAACGCCGAGCATATGGCTGAAAAAGATTTAATAATTATTTCCGAAAAAGGCCAGGTTATCCGCCTGCCTTTCAAACAAGTCAATGAACTCGGACGCGACACTCAAGGTGTACGATTGATGCGATTCAAAGAAGAAGGCGATTCTGTGGCCTGTGTCACCTGGGCTTAAGACAACGATAAAAATAAAAAAGGCTGGAGATTAAGCCTCTCCGCCTTTTTTTATTTTTTAATCTTAATTATTGTGTAAAAAATTGCAAATGTCGCCGTCTTTTACCTCATATTCTTTGCCCTCGGTGCGCAACAAACCTTTCTCGCGGGCGCGCGCTTCTCCGCCGCATTCCACAAAATCTTTCCAAAAAATAACTTCGGCGCGAATAAATCCTTCCTGAATATCAGTATGAATTTTTCCGGCTGCTTCCGGCGCGACCGCACCCTTCCGCGCTGTCCAAGCTCGAGTTTCGTCAGGTCCGGTCGTAAAAAAAGTTATCAGTCCCAGCAAGCGATAAGCTTCGCGGATTAGTTTATCCAAACCGCTTTCATTCAGACCTAATTCTTTAATATACTCGCTTTGTTCTTCTTCCGGCAAAGAAGCGATCTCGTTTTCTAACTTAATATTTAATTTAAAAGTATTTTGCGGCCAATGGGAAATATCAACCGGGGTTTCATTATCAGAAATATTTAAAATATACATTATCGGTTTGGCCGTTAAGAAACAAAACGGTTTTAAAATATTTTTTTCTTCATCGGTTAATTCCATTTTTCTAACACCCGCTCCGGCCTGCAATTGTGCGACGACTTTTTTCAACAAATCGCGTTTTTTTATTTCCTCTTTATTATTGCTTTTTGCCGCACTTTCAGCGTTTTTCAAAAATTTTTCCGCTGAAGCCAAATCGGCCATTATCAATTCAAGATCAATTGTCGCGCGATCCGCCTCGGGATTTATTTCGTTATGGACATGAATAATGTTTTCATTCTCAAAGTCTCGCACCACTTCGCAAATCGCATCACACTCGCGAATATGAGAAAGAAATTTGTTTCCCAACCCTTCGCCAGCGCTCGCTCCCTTAACCAGACCGGCAATATCCACAAAGTCTACAAATGTCGGGATGATTTTTTGAGGTTTGGAAATTTTCGCCAAGGCTTCCAGGCGTTCATCCGGAACTTTCACCACACCGACATTGGGATCAATTGTGCAAAAAGGATAATTTTCCGCAGCCACCTGTTTGCGGGTTAAGGTATTAAACAAAGTTGATTTTCCAACATTCGGCAAGCCGACGATTCCGATTGAAAGAGGCATTGATTTGCTTTTAAAAAATTAGTAATAATAATGTTAATAGATTAATCTTATTCTGTCAAATAAAAATAAATTTTTACATTTAAAAACACCCGCCATTTCCGCGGGTGTTTTTGTTTTTTCCGTTATCTCTTGGCTC
>CAZALZ010000006.1:0-53565 GCA_964486475.1 uncultured Gammaproteobacteria bacterium
GGCTGGTTCCTCCTCCGGAAGTCAAACAGTTGTTTCCGTTGATGTCGCAATAGGGGCCGGCGGCGTAGACTTTGCCGGTGCGGTCAATCTTAAACTTATTTGATCCTTCATAATCTTGTAATAATATTAAATTGCCTTTTGTATTACGACTTGTCGGCTTGCCATAAAAAATATTTTGCCAAGTTTCAGTTATATATCCATTAATTGTAATTCCGACATTCTGCGCCTGCGCCATGGCCGGCGGAAAAATCAAGGCAAGCGCAGTTAAAGTAATAACGGAAAATAATATATTCCGCCAAAGAGTTCTTTTTTTCATAATAATATAAAGATTAATTTTTATTTAAAATATGGTAAAGCGCGCGAAACGGGAGAAAGTGTTTTATTGTTTTATCCATAAGACTTTTTCTTTGAAAACGTTTTCTTTGAATTCTTTGGAGACTTTGTTGAAATTAACAATATCAATAAAATACGGGATGGTGGAATCGGAAAAGTTTTCTTTCAGTTCGGCAATGGCGCGATAATTGACTTTCCCCGAGATTCCCAAGTCAACATCGCCGAAATCTTTCCGCGATAGAGAAGAGCCGAAGATGAAAATTTTAACGTCTTTGTTTTTCTTGGCGAATTGCTTGGCTTCTGACTTGATTTTTTCCAGATATTTCTTTTTTAGCATATTAAGATTATACATCTTTTTTGAGAAATGGGCAAATAAAAAAACGGTTAGCTATTCATAAAGAATGCTAACCGCCGAAGTAAAGAACTGTGGAACGCTTTACTTGGTTTCTTGCGGAAAGAGAGAAAGGTTATAATCTTCGCCTCTTCCCAAAACCGGCGTCCGAACATTAGCGGAGTAACTGGTGTCCTCGCACAGGATTGTTAAATCTAAATCCCATGCGTAATTGGTCGATAAAGTATCACCGAGTGACACTTCATCAACCGTTCCAATCTCAAACTCTTTTTCCAAGGAAAAAGAATAAGGGGCTGCTCCGCCGGTCTGGACCACCGAGCATTTCAGCTTCACGCCAATAGCGTCGCTCGCAAAAACGCTATTCTCTAAATCGACAAAACAACTGAACGGCGTTATATCAGGTTTGCAAATAATAGAAACGGACGTATCCGCTTCCAGAATATCGTAAATTGCAGACCCTCCACGTAGGCCGTGGCTTGCGTTTTCCTGCGAGACCAATACCGTGTACTTTTTTTCGGGCTCCAACCAATATGAAGCCCTAACGGTATCGCTACCGTCAACAGACACCATGCTTTCTATTACAAGCGGACCATAGGAGCCGCTTAATACGGAAACCCCAACAGAATCCTCGGGGGGTGAGGCGGTTGGTTGGGTGCCACCATTTATGGACAAGAAGCCAAACGGCGCCAATGCCACACAAATGGTAACCTTGACTCTCGGCGACAATAGGATTTCTCCTATATCTCCCGTCTCGTCAATTTCCTTGGAAGCGGGCTGATACCCGCTCGCCGCCACATTGAGAGTAAATTCTCCAGCTGACGCGATTTCTCGCATCGCCGCCGACTTTGACTCTTTCACCATCCCGAAGGATGGCGCTGACTTGCCAGGAATGAGAAGAAACTTCCTTCCCTCGGCAATCAAGACTCCGGCGGGAAAAACTTTCCTTTCGGGAAGCTTCCGACCAGAGAGGTCGAATATCTTCGTGGTTGCCGATGCAACCGGTATTTCTCTCGGTTTCACCGGAACGACGACGCGGGTTTCGGGAAGCTTTATGGTAAAACTTCCATCCGCCGCCGTGATTGTGGAACATGGCGGGTTGGTCAGCGCGACCGACGCGCTTTCAACCGGACTTCCGGTCACCGAATCAATCACCTTCCCGGTGATCGTTCCGGCAACTGCCGACAAAGACATCAATAGAATACAGCTGATTGTAATGAACGACATAATACACTCCTTTGTTTTTTTGTTTTCTTTTTATGTTATTCCTTGGAGTCTTTTTGGCTCAAAGGATCTGAGTTTTCCGCAATCGTTTGTTTATTTATTATGGAAAATTCAGATACTTTGTTTAGTGTTGAATGGTTTTTTTATGAACAATTGTTATACTGCAATAATACCAAAATTTTGCAAAAAAGTCAATAGATAAACAAGATTGTACCTATTGTTGGCCAAAATTCAATTAAATGTTTTTACGGTTTTTTGTTGGGAAAATATGAGAGTGATTTTTTTCGGGGTTCTTGTTTATATGATGAATTATATATCTTTTTTGGGGAATGGGCAAATGGAAAAAGAAAAAATGTTATAATTAAAAAGGATTGTGTAAAAAACACAATCCTTTTTTAAATCTAAAAAAGTACATTAATACGTCCACGCCTGCATATTGCTCCATGGAGCGTTTTTATACAAAAGGGATCCTGTTGTTTGAAGTGATTTTAAAGTGCACCAAGCGCCGGAATAGCAAGTATTATACCTTTTTTTTCACCTATCTGCCCTTTTATTCTGACATCGCAATAAGGTATAAATCCTGGTTTTGGGGCTATGAGAGTGTAATACATTTGGCCGTTTGTAAAAGAAGCTGGATTATTCGAACCAACTGTATAATTCTCTATTTGGGGGTTATCTGAAAATCTTGAATCCAGATACGCATATGGCATATTAGACGACCAAGATCCATTATAGTTAGCGAAAGAATACAAGGTGCTTCCATCATAAAACTGCGTTTCATGCTCGTAAGAATTAATGGCAGAAAATGCTGAAACATTGTTAAAATAAAATTTATTCAGTGAATAGGCTTGAGTAACCTCAGAGGTTCCCTTAAAAGGAGCCCATGGCTCTCTGGCGAGTCTTTTGCCAAGAGGTTCCGTGTCATTGACACGCTCCTTTCCTTTTATAAAATACCCTCCAACAACACCATCATTAACCAAGCTTTCAATAATATCGCCCGGCACAATAATGTTTATTCCGGCGAAAAAGAATTTTTCATCTTCTGTCAAGTCAATCGATTTTTTTAAGCACAACCAAGTGACCGATTTCTTAAACAACCCACTATCACTCTCTTCTCTATACAGCGAAGAAGACATAATGTTGATATTTTTCACATGGCTTTCCAGTCCTTTCTTAATTTCTGAACCTATTTCGTTTGAAGCTGGAGTATAACCAGATGTTATTTCGCCAATCTTATAACGTAATTCTGTTATCTTTTCTATGCCATATTTATCAATAATACTCAAGAGACTTGATTCATCAACTTCTCCATTGAAAAACAACACATATTCATCATTTGCCACTGATTTTTCCTGATACGTTTCAGGATTGCTACACATAAATCCAGTCAAAACAGCAAACAATAAAAAACCACGGTTTAAAATCTTTCTCATTTTTCACCTTCCTTTGTTAAAATTTTGTTAATGTGAATAATTAAATAACCACCAAAATCAAACACTTCTCCTTTCTTATTTTTAAAGAACTATTTTGACTTACTATTATAAAACTTACAACAAAACTGCCGAGAGGTTGAACAGACTCAATTCTTAGTAGTCAAAAAACAAAAATAACGCTAACATTAGCGTTATTTTAAATGCTCGCATACCTGGACGGCTTCCGAACGATTTTATTAAAAAATAAATAAAAAAAGAAGGGGCGGTTATTTTTTAAACCACCCCTTTATCGCTCGATCAGTTCGAGCAAACCATACCTTTTGCTGAGCAAAATTTTATTTTTCTTGCTCGCTTCAATACTTTTGACATAATACATCACATCCCCTCTTGTGAAATCGGGCACTCTTCATGAGGCAAAGCCTTACCTCTTATGTCTTTCGAAAAACTGAAAACAAGAGAACGCTCAAAAAAAGCACATTCTTTGCGACAATCGCCGCAACCGGTTTTTTTATAGGTACAATTTCTTAATTCATTGAGTATTCCCGACTTTAACCAGACATTTTTCAAATTATCTTTGTTCACTGAACCAATCAAAAATATTCTATCAGACAAAAACGGAAATGGAAAGATATTACCGCCAGCATCCACATAAATAAATGAATAACCGCCAGGAGAAATAATTCTTCCGACATCATCTACTGGTCCATCATGATCAATTTTTTCTAAAAAAGTTCCCAGAGACACTCCTTTCTCATTAGCTAAAATTTTTAATTCTGATAATTGACAACTAAATTGATTGATGATTTCAGTGTAATCATTCCAAGCCATCTTATTAGATCTACCAAGTGAAACCTGCATAGAGATGCGAATATTTTTGATGCCATAATCTCCGCAAAAATTTATTATAGAATCAACATTTGAAAAATTGTCTCTTTGCAAAACAACCGCCGCGGTAATTCCTTTGGATTTTTTTTCTAATAAACGACTCAGTGATTTTTCAAATAACGGCCAAGCGTTTCTTCCGACTATTTTATTGTAAACACCTCCTATACCATCAATAGATATTTGGATATCGAAAAATTTTCTCATTACGGAAACATTTTCTGAAGTAAATGCCGTTCCATTTGTCAATAAATTCTGCTCAAAACCCAAGCGATAAACATAGTTATTTGTATATCCTGTATTCAACCTCTTCCATGGCCTCCCCGTTCTGCTTGCTACCAATAAATTCTTTTTCTATTTTTCCATTTAAAAATTCAGCGATTTTTCTGCTGGGAATATTTTTTACTGCCACCGGATATTTTATATACTCATACTCTAAATTATTATCAGCCCATTCTTTGAGACCTTTCATAGCTTCTTGTCCATATTTATTGCCGTGGGCTTTTTTTTTAACCAAACGCCAAGGACTGGGATAGTAGTGTTTATTTTATGTAACCCGGCACAACCAAGAAATTCACCTGTTGCTAGATTTGTTATAACTTGTTGAATATCACTACCAACTCTCATTTTCTCGATCGAATCATTTATAAAATTTTCTGTATCGCCGATTGATTTTGCCGGTTGAGGAAACATAAAAACAGCTATTTCTTCGGAGAATTCCTTAAATATACTATTGCAATAATCCATTGAAATAGGTATTAACAAAAGTCTTTCTGTTTTTATTACTAAATTAGTCGTGTTCATGTCCAAATATTAACATAAATAACATTTTTTGTAAACATAACCATACATGCAATACTTCGGTTATCGATATAACAAAAATAACGCTAATTTTAGCGTTATTTTTTTCGGTGCTCCCGTGGTCGGATTCGAACCGACGACCAACTCGTTAACAGCGAGCTGCGCTACCGCTGCGCTACCCGGGAATTTTTTTCTTTTATTAAATTTTTAATAAACTCCCTGCCTCTATAACTCTTTAGTTGCTTTTCTCTTTTTATAGCGGAGTTCCTATCAACCGCCTCTTCTTTATATATCAAACTCCATTCTCCGTCAAATCTTGATATGTAACTACGAGCGTTTTCAATCAAAAACGACCCTTAAAAGCCGTTTATTACATTATATAAGAAAATAAAAAATAGTCAACAATATCTTCTGTGGAATTTTAAAAAACCCTAACTTTTAAGAAATATCCAAGGTTTTCTTAATATTTTCCACAATTTTTTCCAATAAAATATTAGATTTAACATAATAATTTTTAACACCAATTTTCAACGCTTTAGAAAGATTTAAATTTGAAGCAATAATTACCTGAGTCTGATCCCCTCTCTTATTGAGCTCTTTTAAAACAGCGAAACAGCCAACATTCGGCATCATTAAATCTAATAAGGCAAGGTCATACTTTTCTTTAGCTAAAATATCTAAAGCATCCTTTCCATCATAAGCCGCGCCAGTTTGAAAACCCGGCAATTTCAATTTTATCTTCAAGAGTTTAACTATTAGCTTCTCATTCTCAACAATTAAAATTTTTTAGAATTTTGTTCCATTTTTTAAATTATAATAACTTATTTACATATCGGGAAAGTGGCAAAAAACATCGTACCCTCCCCTTCCTTGGAAATAAAACTTATTTTGCCGCCGCCCTGCTCTACAACCGCCTTGGCAATATAAAGCCCGAGCCCCGAACCTCCTCCTGGATCCATTTTGCTGACATTTGAACCGCGATAAAACCTTTCAAAAAGCTTTCCTTGCTCTTTTTCAGGAATTCCTACGCCATTGTCTTTAACTACAAATCTTAAAAAATCTTCCCCTTGCTTATCTATGAAAATTTCAACCCTTCCTCTGTCCTCTACGGAGCTGTAAGAAATAGCATTAACTATCAAGTTTTGCAAGGTCTCTTTAACTCTTTGGCGATTTATTTTTACCGGAGGCATTGATTCGCGTTTATATGAAACCTGCACCCTTTTCTCTTTGGCCAGAGGAGATATCTCTTTAACTATATCCTCTATAATGTCTTCCAATTGATTTTTCTCCGTTATTAAACTGAATTTCCCTTCATCTATTTTACTGGCATCCATTAAATCATTAATCAGCCTAATCATTCTTTGGTTACCAAGATAAGCATCATTCAGCAACTCCTTCTGCATATCATTCATCGGGCCGGCATCCCCCCCTAAAATCATTTCCAAATTTCCCTTGATAATCGTGGACGGTGTGCGCAACTGATGAGAGGTGACAGAAATTATCTCACTCCTCATTTTAACAAGATTTTTTTCTTCAGTAATATCCTCCATTACCATCACCGCGCCGATAAAAACTTTCTCGGCAATATCGCGCACCGGAGACATAAACAAGCGGAAATATCTGTCAGAAATTACAGCCTCTTGAATATTTAAAGGTTTTCCTGATTTTACATAATAACTCAAGGCTTGTGAAATATCAACATTGCCTTTAATTCTCCTGGAAATATCGCTGAATGTAATTTTTTGGTGAGAAGACTTGCCTAAAATCTTTTTGGCGGCAGAATTAGCTAAAATAACATTAAGACTTAAATCCACCATAACTACGCCCAAATTGACGCTTTCAACTAAAGAAGAAATTTTTCCATGTTCTTGCGAAATCTCCTTTACTTTTTCCTCTATACGGCGCTGCGAAGCCAACAAATCTTTACTCATATGATTAAAACTGGAGGCTAATTCGCCAATTTCATCCCGAGAGCCGATCTCTATTTCTTTACTTAAATGACCCTTTCTAATTTCAATAGTAGCTTCTTTTAATTTATAAAGCCCTTTCAATATAACCTTATCCAATAAAATAGAGATGGCCAAAAAACAAAAAAATAAACCGACAAGCATTAAAAATATTATAAACATTGCATATTCCGCAACACGAGAGCTTGATTCCACATTCAACAAAACCTGATGCAAAACAGCCGCTACTTTATCATTAACAACCAGCGGCGTAATAACGGAGAAAAGGGCACCCTCGTCAGATTTAACTGTTTTAGTTGTTTCTAAACCATGGTTAAAAGCATCATCAACATCCCCTTTTTCCTCCTCGGAAATAAGGGGTGCGGCGGAATTTTCAGAACTATAAACTACGGAATAATCTTTACGTAAAATTTCCGAAAGGACGACTTTTTCATTCAATAAAGACTCTATCTTAACCTTATCCTGGGCGGTATCAAAACTAAGATCGCCGCTCTCTAAAATAGTTAAAAAAGAATTAAGCCGGTTAAACAATAATTGCTCTTCGGTCGCTCTTTTATTATAAATAGCCAAGCCACTTATTGAGGCCAAAATCAAAAAAACCGGGACGAGTGTCAAAAATAATATTTTTTCTTTTAACCCATGCATAAAATATTATCTTAAAATTAATTACTAAATATTTGCTTTTTATTTATTATCAACTGCTTTCATATCATCTAAAATAGCATTATAAGCCTCTTCTGCGGTTGCCTTGCCATCAACAACATCACCTAAATGCATGGTAAATTGCAAGGTTAAATCCTTATATTTTTCCCCCAAAATATAATCTACTGTCTTAGAATCATAGACATTGCCGCCATATTTTTCAGTGATATAGGTAATAAAACTATCAAATTGATCTGTCTTTTTGGAAATATCTCCCGCCGTGCTCACATTCCCCTCAATACCGGACGGAGCCTTGGCGTACCTAACCCACTTTTCCGCTGCATTAGGAGTACTGAAAGTCATCAAAAGTTTTACTGCCTCATCGCGCACTGGTGAATCCTTGGCTACGGCAAACATGGGATTATAACCTCCCATATAATGATCAACACCTTGATACATCGGCATCTCCACGGGCACCATCTTCATTGTTTTTTTAGCATCAATACCATGCCAATGGCTATACATCCAACTGGCGCCGCAAGCGGTAAAAACAGCTTTATCCTCCAAAACATAATAACGAGTATTGAACCAATTTAAATCTTTCCACCCCGTGATAAGAGGTTTATATGCACTCATTTCTTCCAGGGAACCAAGGGCCTTCCTGATGGCTACTAACTTTTTGGGGGAAGGATTGAGATTTTCCAACTCGGCTAAACTCTCAAATTCCGAACGGAATAAACTTTGAAAAATATTCCAAACGCTGGGGGCGTAGCCGATACCGCCTTTATAGTCGCCGCTATCATAAAGTATGGGAATGTTTGTACTATTGGCTTTATTGTAATCATCAACTTGCTTAAAATATCCGAGCAAATCATTAAACGTCATTCCCTTGTCTTTAATATTAAGGCCGATTTTTTCCGCCAAATCTTTATTATAAAAAAACGGCTGATAGAATCCTTCGATATATGGCCCGGTAATCATTCCGTTCATATGGTTGCGATATTGCGGATCGGAAAGAATGAATGATTTCTGGCTTTCTTTAAACCCCGGAATAGCTTCAAAATCAACCAAATAATTTTTTGCCCAATCTTGATCACCCAGACCATCAGCTATTTCCTGGTAATAGAATGGTTCCAGCCAAATAACATCCCATTCTATTTTACCTGTTTTAAATTGATTAATGGTCGCTTGCAAAGCCCCCTCTCTTTCGTCGGGAAAATCCATATTCCACTTTATATTAACGCTGTTCCCGGGATTTCTGATTTCAAATTCCTTAATTGTTTCTGTAACAAAATTTTCTCTTAAATCTTCCCCCTTCCAGTGGCCTTGCATATTTATCGTCTTCTCTTCGGTCACTTGGTTGCTGATGTCGATTCTTTTTTTCTTCGCCACTTTACCGGTATTGGCATAAATCAAATACCAATAAACAACTCCGGCCGCCGCCAAAATAATAAATAAGATGGCAGCGATTAAAATTGTCTTTTTCATTTTTTATAAAACTTTTTAATAAGTCCTAATTATTAATAATCGCGCAATTTCTTAACCGAAGCATCGCGCTTGATTTTCTCCAAAGCTTTAGCCTCAATTTGGCGGATGCGTTCGCGGGTAACATCAAACTCCTGCCCGACTTCTTCCAAGGTGTGGGCTACTCCGTCTGATAGGCCGAAACGCATCTCTAAAATCTTTTGTTCGCGCGGCGACAGATTGGCCACAATATCTCTTACATAATCTTTTAAAATTTTCAAAGCCGCGGCACGATCGGGAGTGACATTTTTAACATCCTCTATAAAATCCTCTAAAACAGAATCTTCATCTCCGTCACCAACAGAGGTTGTCAAAGAAATTGTATCCTGTGAAATTTTCATTATATACTTGACTTTCTCTAAATCCTCGCCCATTTCCGCGGCGATTTCCTCGGCTAACGGCTCGCGGCCAAGATCTTGAACTAAGCGGCGCTCTACTTGTTGAAATTTATTGATTGTCTCTACCATATGGACCGGAATGCGGATGGTACGGGACTGATCGGCCAAAGCGCGCGTAATCGCCTGTCTAATCCACCAGGTAGCGTACGTGGAAAATTTATACCCCTTGCGATATTCAAATTTTTCCACGGCGCGAAATAAACCAATATTGCCTTCTTGAATTAAATCCAAAAGCGACAAACCTTTGGCGCCGGCAAATTTCTTAGCTATTGAAACAACTAGGCGCAAATTCGCCTCAATTAATTTTTTTTCGGCCGCTCTATCGCCGCGCTCTTTTCTTTTAGCCAGTTCAACCTCTTCTTCAGAGCTTAAAAGAGGCACGCGCCCTATTTCTTTTAAATACATTTGAATAGAATCGGCGCTTAATTTAGAAAGATCAACTGCCGAAATCGCACCGCGGCGCTCTTTTTTAGAAGTTTTTTCTTTGCCCTTTTCTTCTTTTTTGCTTATGGCATCGGCCATATCCAAAATTCTTCCGGTATCTTCAATCACTTGGATGCCGGCGGAATCTAAAGCGCTTAAAAAAATTTCATATTCATAAAGATAATCCTCGGCATTAGCAAAAAGATGCAATATTTCCGTTTCAGTCAAAAAACCCCGCATCCGACCCTTGTTAATCAACTCCTTCATCTGCTCCTCGGTTGGCTTTGGCAATAAGACAAATTCTTGTTTAGGTGAAATTGTTTTTTTAACAATCTTTTTCTTGATAATTTTTTTCACGGGTTTGGCCAAAACCGGCCGCCGAATATTTTTTTTCGGTTTGACGGTCTTTTTTACCATAAGGATCTTTTTCTTTTTTATCATACTTATTCGGCACCGGAATTATCCCGGCAAACCTAAACAGCCCGGATGCGGACAGACCGCATCGCAACTATCAAGTTTGTCCTAATAAACTCTCAATGCTTATTGTTTTATTCTTCGTTGTTGGAAAAAACTATGCGCGCTTCTTCCTTTAGGGTTTTAAGCTCTTCCAAAGCGCGGTTGGCGGAAAAAGAATCGCCATTTCTTTCCGCCGCGGCGATTTCTTTCTCTTTTTGGTGAAAAATTTTTTGGTAATATTCCTTGCGCAAGAAAGAGATCATTTTTATAAGTTCATTTTTGGCTTGAGAAGAATCCAGCGAAAAATAGTCTTTTTCTCCTAAAACAACAATTTTATCCAATAACTTATCTTGGCCGTCCGCCTGAGGCAAACTACCAAAATTATTAAGCCAAGTCTTAAAAGAGGAATAATCAAGCCAATTTTCAGCCGAATTAACCTTTTGACCGCTTGCCATTTCATTATAATAGATAATTAGATTATTGTAAAACATCTTATTGCCTCGGCCGAAAATCAGATCAGCCGGAACTTTATCGGCAACATAAGGGAAAAAGATCGGCCAGTGGAAAATCATTGCCAAAAAGCTCTCTGAAGCTCTTTCTTCTTTGCTCTGTTCTGCCGCCGACTCTGTCGGCGAATCGGAATTCTTTTCCGGGATTTTTTTTCCCTTAGCCATGGACGAAGCTAATGTTTCCCGCAAATATACTTCGCCGATATCTAAAATTTGCGCCAATTTTTTCAACCAATAATCTTGTTCAATCTTGTCGCGCAGGCAACCAAGCATCGGAAGAATTTTTTTAGCGGCTCCGCGCTTTCCTTCCGGCGTTGAGACATTAAGGGCGGAGAAAGTTTTATCGAAAAAATATTCCATTACGTGCTTGGAATTCTTGACTGATTCGCGCCAAGCTTCTGGATTGTTCCTTATTAGCTCATCCGGATCTTTTCCGCTATTAATTGTTATAATCTTTATATTCATTTCCGCGGCCATGGCTTCACGGATAGCGCGATCGGCTGCCAATTGTCCGGCTTCATCCATATCAAAAGAAAAGGCGATATTATTGGAATATCTTTTTATCAATTTTAACTGTTCCGGCGTAAAAGCCGTTCCGCTTGAGGCCACGACATTTTTCCAGCCGGCTTGATGACAGGAAATGCAATCCATTTGGCCCTCCACGACAATGCAATAACCGGCCTCTTTTACGGCCATTTTCGCTTTGTCCAAACCGAATACGATTTTGCTTTTGGAATAAAGCATCCCCTCCGGACTGTTAATGTATTTTCCCATTAATTCGGTCGCTTCTTTTTCCGGCGAAACGCGCGCCGTAAAAGCCGCCGGCGAACCGTTAACGTCGTTAATCGGAAACATTATCCGGCCGCGAAAACGATTATAAAAAGAATTGCGGCCTTCTTTTTTAATAGCCAAACCGGCGGCAAAAATTTCGGCTTCGGTATAATTTCTTTTCTTTAAATATACCAGCAAATCATCCCAAGAATCCGGCGAATAGCCGATTTGCCAATCCATTACAGTTTTTTCGGTCAACCCCCTTTTTTTATAAACATAATCGCGCGCAGCGGCGGCCAAAGGCGATTCCAAAAAATTATTATGATAAAAAGCCACGGCCGCTTCCATAATGTCCAAAAGACGGTTACGGCGCGAAGTTTCCGCCGGATTTTCGCGCTTTAAAACCACGCCGGCTTTCGGCGCCAAAACCCGCAAAGCTTCCACAAAAGACAAGCCTTCCATTTCCATGACGAATGTTATTACATCGCCGCCTTTGCCAGTGGAAAAACAATGCCAAATCTGCTTGGCCGGCGACACAATAAAAGACGGGGTTTTTTCCCGTTTAAAAGGAGACAATGCCGAAAAATTCATGCCGACCGCTTTTAAATTCGGGATATATTCGCGGACAACATCCACAATATCTAATCTTGATTTTATTTCGTCTGATATCTGCATAGTTTATTTACTCGCCATTTCTCTTAACAAATTTTTTATTCTGTTTATTTCCTCTTCCACTACCGGCCCTTCATATTCCGCATTATGCATATGCGAACCGGAATAGCTGGCTTGTTTTTGGTCAAGATGAAGATCAAAAACCACCCTGTCCGGCAAATCCTCAAAATACATATGCAAACGCGGGTAAAAATCGCGGGTCAAACGCCGGACGTAACTTTCCTTGTCGCGAACCGTATCGCGGATAAAAGCATAGCCGGCCCGGCGCAGGAATTGATCCGGGTTGAGACTCAAAACTTTTTTATTTACTTCTATTTTCATAGGTTTATTTATTATATTATCCGCTAAAAACCAGCAAAAGTCAATTTGACAAAAATAATAATACAAACTAATATATAACGAGTTCTTTACAAGGGATACATAATGGAAACTTTAGAAAAGTTAGAGAAGTTAATAAAGGAAGTTATTCCCGGCGCCATATATCTTGGCGGCTGGAAAATAACCCCGGAAACAAAAATTAAACAGTTGCTGGGAGGAAGCAACTTGAATGAATATTTTCTGACCACAAAAATTCAGGAGGAATTCAAGAAAACTCCTGAATTAAAAAAAATGGTTGAGAAAACCATTAACGATTTAGCCGACTGGCTGCGGACCGATTAATCGGTCCTTTTTTTATTTTAAAAAATCAGAACCTTTTTGCAAAAGATTCTGATAAAATAATATTCTGATTTATACCCGTCGGTACCGGCTCTTTGATATGCGACTATTCCGATTTCCCCAGAAAATACCGCGCTCCGTCCGAACCGACATACCACAGATAACCGCCACCCCACAGTTGTTTGAAAATCCGGCCGCGCTGCTGATCTGAAAAATTCTTATCAACAGCAATCTGGCCGCTTCCCAAAGGATTAAACCCGCCGGAAATCTCCACCTTATCGGCAAAACTGTCGCCATCAGTATCGGTAGAGGTGGCCGATGTTCCCAAGGCCTCTTCTAAATCATCGCTTAAGCCGTCGCCATCGGTATCCGTCCCAACCGGCCATCCGTCAGCCGAAGGAATCGCTAAAGGAATCTTATTAAGATCTTCGTTTGATATCCCGACAGCCGACTCGGAAATATTTTTTAAAGCTGATGACAATTGCTTATAGTTGGATGTAATCTTTGTATTTTGCTCAACCATTTCTTCCAGCTCGACGATTTTGGCCGCTAAGGCTTCATCCTTAATATTTAATTGGCTTTTTATATTTTCTATATCTTGCTTGACTTTAGCGGCTTCGTCTTGCGCGGCTTTTAAATCATCTTTAGCTTTGGCGGCAATCTCTTCTTTTTCTGTTAACGTTTTTTTTGCCACGGACATTTCCGCTAAAATCTTTGAGTTGACATTATAAACCTTCACCACAACTCCGACCATCCCGGAAAAAACCAAAATTAAAATTCCGTAAAAAATCCATCTTTGCCAGCGGCGCAAAGAAATTTCCTTAACCAATTGCTCTTTGTGAGAAACCGCCGCCCCGCAAAACGGGCAAGCATCAGCATTATCGGGGATTTGCTTTTTGCAATTTAAACAAATCATATTTTTTAAAAATTAAAATTTAATATCTTAATAAATTATACCACGAAATTAAATTTTAAAAAACAGAGTATCAGTCCAAAATGATCTGAACTTATTCAAACAGCCATAAAACATCCAAACAATAAAAAAGCTTTATCTTAATTGCTTGATAAACTCCTCGACATCGGATTTTAAAGACGGTTCAATTTCCGCCGCTTTATTGGCGCTATAAGCCGCTTTTTCTTTTTCTCCGATTTCCTGATACAGACGAGCCAGGTTTATCCAGATTTTATAATTATCGCTGTGCAAATCAGTCATTCTTTCATAAAGGCTCGCGGTTTTTTTCAAATCATTTTCAGTTAAATAATGGTTAATGGCTTGCGCGATTATTTTTTCAATAACCAGCATATCAGCTCCGCCAGAATCCAAACAATTGCCAAGAGCGGCATAGCCTTTATCGGTTAATTCCCTCCATGCGGTGGAAGTAGCCGACTCGCTGTCGGCTTTTAATAAATAAATCTGGCCAAGCTGGCAATCGGTTTCGTAATATTTTTCATTAAATTTTCTGGCATACTCCAAAGTCGAAATAGCTTCACCAATTTTGCCTTGTTCAATTAAAAATTGAGCTTTAAAAAAGTAAACTGGAATGCGCTCCGGACTGACAGCTATAGCGGAATCAATATTTTCTATCGCCTTTTCCAAATAGTCCGCGGCCGTTTTTTTGTCTGTAACAACCTGCGCAGAAACAGCATAAAGCCTGGCTTGCTCCACCAGCATCATATTGTCTTGAGGGTTTAAAGCAACATTTTTTTTGCTCTGTTCAATAGCGTAAGAAATCAAAGAACCGGCCAGATCGGAATTAGAAGCGGCGATTTTATTAATATTGGAAATAATAGTTCTGACAAATATCGACCGGCCGTCGCGATCCAGCGGCGTATTATACTTGAAAGCTTTTTTATAACTCGCAAAAGCTTTTTCAAAACTCCCTTGGCCGAAAGCCGTCTGTCCGTCAATAACGCCGATCAGCATTTTCCATGGCAAGATATTGGCTTGATAAATCACCAAAACCATAGCCAAGCAGGAAAAAAACAAAGCGGCTATTTCTTTATTATCAAAAGAGCTATCTCTGCCCGCTGGCAATAAAGTCTTCTCATTCCCCTGATCTTCACGCGTGTTAGCCAGCCAATGGATATAACCAAGAAAAACCATAAAGCAAAGATAGGTAACAAAAGAATCAAAAACAGCTAAATTTTGGACAAAATAAGCGATAAATAAAGAAGACCAAAAAGCGAATTCCCCGGCACCTATCCGCCCAGAACGGCGCAGATTTATTAAATAAAATGCCAGAAAAACAAAAATCGAAAGATAGGAAGCAATTCCCACAAATCCGGTAGTTGAAGCTATATCCACGACATTGTTATGAGCGCGATCAAAATAAGTTTCCGAACGGGAATGATCATAAAAAGAAGCTTTGAAATATTTATCAAAAATTATGGCAAAATTCCCCCAGCCAACCCCAAGCAATGGATGATTATGAAAATCATCCCAACCCGCCTTCCAAGAAATTAAACGAGTTTGAAAAGTGTTTTTTTGAAAATTTATCGAAGAAATCCTCGGTATATCTCGGCGATTAATAAAAATTATTACGAAAGCGATAATCAACACAGATAGAACCGCTAAAGAAATATTGCGCGCTTTTTTGTTCTTATTGGAAATTCCGTATAAAAAAACGCCTGAAAATACCCCGGCGGCCATACCGACAAAAACGCCGCTAATATCGGTTCTGTATAATATTAAAAAAAGCAAAGGAAGCGGAAACAAATAAAGCCATTTTAACAACTGGAATTCGGCGCGAGTTTCTCGCTGAAAAGCTTTAAAAAACAAAAAGCCGGAGATCCATACTCCGAACATCATAAAAGCGGCGACATAAGCATTGTTGCCGATGGTGCTTTTAGTATCATCTAAACCTTTTAAGGCGACAATAACGGAAGTGGAAAAAAGAGCGATTAGCAAGAATTTCCAATCAGTCCAATTACGGAAGACAGTGATGATTATCAAATAAAGAGCGAAAAAATGCAAAATATGAAAAATCCCAAGCATTCTTTCCACATCGCCCCAAAAACTTAAATTAAAATCCACGGAAACAAACAAAGAGGCCGTAATGCCGGCCGCAAAAGACAGAACGCCCCAAGTAATCGCCTGCCGCCTTTTTCCTTCGGCGGTTTTCCGGAAAGGGTTCCATTGCGGAAATTTCAATATAAAAGCCAGCCAAAAAACAAACAAAATCTCCACTAAAATATTAAAGGGCAACTGCTTGGAAGTTATAAAAGGAAAAAGCAAGTTCTTAAAAACAAACAAAACGCAGAAAAACGACATGATAGAGCCGAACTTTAAAATATTTAAATAAATTTTTTGTGACATTTTATTCGGTTATGAATTATTAATAAATCTAATATAATTCTATATTTATTTAAAAATAAAGTCAAAAAAAAGAGCTTCACCCTTAAGGATGAAGCTCTTTTGCGGATTTTTAAGCTGCCCGCGAAGCTCTAGTTTCTCAAACTAGTTGGAAATCTTGGTGCCGTTAATCTTGGTGGTAGATAAGCGCAACGGATATTTAATCTTTGCTTCAGAAGAATCATACCAAGAGAAGTTGGCAAGAGAAGAATTTCCATCAAGATAACTCAAGTCAGCCTGGATGGAAGCCGCTCTTTCAACAGAGCTGATTTCGGAGATGTAGTATTTCACAGCATAGTAAGCAGTGCTGGATTTGCTAATCTCGTCATCAGTGGAGAATGAACCGCCGCTCAAAGTGAAGGCGACAGCCTCGGTTCCGGAAGCGGTACCGGTTACAGACGCGCCAACACCGTTAACTCTTTCGATGCTATAAGCGGTGGTAGTAGCGCCGGTAATGGAATGGTCAATCCTGATGGTCTGCAAAACAGTCTTCACAGAATCACCGGTAGACAAAGTGTTGCTGTTATCATCGGTGGTAACCTTGATAATAGCCACAGTGTTCCAGCCGGCGGACAAAGTGGAAGACAAGCTATAACCAGAAGCGGAAGAAACCAATTCCACACTGGAAATCTTGGAAGCCAAAACTGATGTTTCCTTAGATTTAAGTGTGTTTAAGGCGTCAGCACCTCCGGTAATATAGCAGACATTGGTAGCTCCGCAAGTGCCGCTAATAGAAGTGGTTGTAGCTTCAGTGAAGTTATCGCTGTTGGAAGAAATACCCTTAGCAACGATATCAGCCACGGCAAAAGTGGAAGAAGCGCCAAGCATACCGACTTTTTCTTCGCCGATCGAGTTCAAAACACCTTTAATGTAAAGGGTTTCGGTACCTTTCGGGACGATATAGTCAAGTCCGCTAATAAGACTCTGAGAAGAAACGGTCTCAATAGTACCGCGTTCTATCGGAGTGGTAGCGGTCGGGCTGTCATACAAAGCCAAGCTGGAGAAAACCTTATTGGCATTGGTATAAGCAGCGCCATTGCCGTCATAAAGATACAAAGCCAAATCTTTGATTTTGACATCTTCATTGACAGCTCTCAATTTGATCGCACCCAAAACTCCGGTACCGGAAGAAACTCCGGCGATCTCATATTTGTCTTTATTGTTAACCGCGTCGTCGTAGTTATCCATTTCGACATACAAAGAGCCAGCGGCACCGGTTGTTATGGTGCGGCCGGAATCGTTGGCCGAAACAGAAGTGCTCCAAGTTATACCGGACGGTTCAACATTCTCGCCTTCGCTCACATCTTCCGCAGTAGCGTCATAAAGACCCCATCTGGTGGAAGAACCGGCTTCGTCGTTGGTGAAATCGACAGTCACATAATATTTAACAGTCTCATTCTTCGGAACGCGGATATCCAAGCCTTGGAAAGTAACTCTTTGGTCAGAATCAATATCCGAACCGGAAACAGCTTTAATCAGCTGATCGCCGGCATTGTAAAGACGAACCTGGGAAATTACTCTATTGTTGGCAGTACTATCAGTTTCTTCACCGATGATTATCTCAGAAACTTTGATGTCGTCGGTTTTATTGGCCTTCATATTGAAGTTCAAAACTTCAACATTGGTAGTACCAGTAACGACAATCATAGAGGAAGATAAAGCATTGGTGCTGAAAGTTACGCCCGGGGACTGGATGGTAACAGGAGCCAAGCTTAAAGTGTTCGGAACAATGTCAGCAATGTTGACATTGGATTCGTTCTCTCTGATAACCAAATCGCCGCCGGAAACGCTGTTGACAGCAAAAGCGTAAGTAGCGCTGGTTGAAGCCTCAACAGTAACGTCGGCACGGACAACCAATTCCTTGGTTACACCGGAAGTCAACATTAAGTCAAGGGAAGCGCTGCCATAAACCTTGCTGGAAACGCTGGCGCTGGAAATGTAAGGCAAATCATAGACATTGCCAGTGGCTTTATCCATAACTTCCACATTTTCAATACCTCTGTACGCATCAGAAGCTTCATCAGCTCCGGTAGCGGTAACAGTAAGTTTCAAGGTGGTCATCTCAACATCAGTACCGGAGTTCGGGGTGATTTTGATCGTACCGAATTCCTGGTTAGCCTGATCAGCGCGGACGGAATCGTTGGTGGCATTGGTTTTAGCCAAAGCAACCGCACCGGCCTGGATGGTCAAAGAAGTGCCGGCATAAGAACCGGTAATTCTGGCATTGGTGCTGTAAGATTTACCAACAGCAATAACATCGGAAGTGCTGTCCAAAGAAATTGTAACAGTTCTGTTGGCACCATCGACTATATCAGCTTTAACATCGAATTTCTTCTCTTTGTTTTTTTCTAACACATAAGGGGTTTCAAAGACAAAAGTAGCATATTTATCAATGAATCCTTGAGAAGAAGCGACTTTAACGCCGCTGACATACAAACCGACATTTTCAAAATCATCATCGGCAGCGCTACCGTCAGATCTCTTCAAAGTGATAGAAGAAACAGCGACATCTTCGATGTTGCCATTAGCCAATTTAACACTGGCGATCATGGCGTCTTCGTCTCCCAAATCAGGACTGGTCAAAGAATTTCCATTAGAAACGGTAAGTTGACCGACTGAAACATTGACGCCGCTCATAATATTACCGGTGATCGGGAAGGATCCGGAAATGGAAGCGCCGGTGGCGGTAATATCAGAAGCCTTGGCAATGCCTAAAGTATGCTGATTGGTATCGCCCGAGGCGACTTGAGCGCGGACCAAGAAAGACTTGGTCTGGCCGGCTGGAATAACAACTCCGTTAGAGAAGTTGAAAACAGCTTCTTTATTGGAATCAATATCTTTAACATTGCCTTTTCTGGTACCGTCAACATAGATAGCAACGCCATCAATGTTAGTGGCCGTACCCAAACCTCCGGCAGTCAATTTAATGGAATTAATGGTAACCGCGCCATCATTGGAAGCGGTAACATTAAATTTCAAGAAATCAGACGGAGCGGTCTGCGGAACAGAAGCCGCGGCCGGGGTATCGGAAGCTAAAGCAACAGTCAAAGCAGTGCCGGCGATAGGACCGCTGACGTTACCGCCTTGGGAAACATCAGCAAGGTCGCTCTCCACACCGTTAACAGAAGCGCCGGTAGCCGGCATACTGAAACCGGATGGAGTAACCTCGACATAGTCGAAGGAATAATTATTGGCCAAGAAAGCGGCTTCAGAAGCGAACTTTCTGACCGTACCATCAGTGGAAACAACCATCACATCAGGAGAGCTGGAAGTCTTAATCAATTGGCCGGCCGGATATTTTCCGACAGTCAAAGGAGAACTTACAGTATAATTGGTGAAGAAAGCATCGATAACATCGACAACTTTCTTGTTCCAATTAGCACCCCAAAGATTGATAGCGTTTTCTTCGCTGACAATAGAGCGCAAAACTCCGTTCGGCTCAACCGCGTAAACGGTGGCGATAGACGGAGATTTGATGAGCTTGGTACCTGGTCTAATGACAATATTAGCTGTTAACGGATAAGACTCCAATTCGGACTGAGAAACAGTCACGACACCGGAGAAATCCGAATACCAGGAAAAATAAGTAGCTTCATTAGGGAAAACATATCTCTTACCATTGGCGCCGAGGTAGTAAACAGAAGACAAACCATCCATCTTGATGAGATCGCCTGCAGAAGCGGAAGCTTTGGCTTCCGGAGCAGCGACGACGCATAAAGACAAAACGGTAGATAGCATGACGCCAGTGACAAAAATCTTTCTTAACATACTCATAATGAGTTTTTCAGTGAATCCTTCTTGGTTGTCTCCGCCTTAAAAGCGGAAACAAACCGAATAAGGACTTGCCATTTTTCTTTTCTTTCCAACCGGAGCTTTGTATCAGGCAAATCAATTGGAATCCCAATACCCTGCCAATCAAGAAAATACTTCTTGGAAATTCGTTTTGACCCGAACTTCCATTCTTGGGCAGAGCAAAATTTGATTGGTTTGCTCCGACCCATCGCTCTTTGGCCTTGAAAAAAGAAAAATGAAATTAATTTTAATTAGACGAGTTCCGCCGCTCGAAAATTCGAACGGTTCGACCTTTAACTGGTCCTCGCGACCCGTTTTAACACGGGCTGGGCAAAAGCAAATTTTTTGCCTCTATCCAGCCGGCGCTAAGGCGTTAACATACCCGCTTTCGCGGGAATGACAGCTTATTTTCTAAAAAGTTTTTTAATTATCGGATAAATTTTATTTGAAATTTTCAAGACAGGATTATTCTTTAATCTGTTATAAGCCGCAACACTGACACTCCCCATCCCCTCGCCTTTTAAAATTATTTCGGGAATTTCCCGCTTGGAACAAACCGCCAAAAAATAAAGAGGCTCGGAAAAAGAAACAATTTCGGATTCTTTTATAATGTTGCTGTTCGGATTTCTTATAAAAGAAGCAATGCCGTTCCCTTGCTCGAAAACAACCACGGCCGGAAAATATTTTTTTAAAATATTCTCAAAATCTTCTCTGTTCAACTCTTTAATGTGGTAAGGATTCTTGTTGTTGGAAATAACCAAATTCGGAGTGGAAATCAGAACTAAGCCTTCGTCGGAAACCGTTCTCTTTAATTCTAAAACAAACTTTTCCTGATCTTCGTCTTTTAAATGTTCGATAGTTTCAAATGAAACGGCAATATCGAATTCTCTTTCTCTAGCCGGGATATCAACGGCATTGCCTTCTTTATATATAAGATTTTTTAAAGAATTATTTTTCTGATTTTCAGCTGCCATCTCGGCGTCGCAATCAAACCCGACAACTTCAGAGGCTCCGCTCTCGGCTAAAAGCTTTGAGCCGTACCCGGAACCGCAGGCGATATCTAAAACTTTCTTCCCCCTAACAAACTGCGCCGCAAATCGATAACGAGCCAAATGTTCATTGCGAACAATATCTCCGGAATCTTCTTTGCTTAAAATTAATCTTTCTTCAAAAACCATATTTTTTATTGTAATTCTTCAACCGTTCCGCTGGCCGTCGAAGACGCCGTTTCAACCTCCAAGACAGATGTGGTGGCAAGATCCTCACCTTCCAAACCATTGATTCCAGAATAAGATACGTTTTCATTAGCGCCATCTATTAAATTATTAACTTTTTCTAATATCTGTTTGGCGGCGGCAAAATCATTGGCGACAAAAGAATTTTCAGCCTCATCCGCCAAGTCGGTGCTGACAATTCCGTCCGCGGCATCTTGATTTTGTTCAGAAATACTATTTAAAGGCTGAGAGTTTGTAGCTGTTAAACTCTCATTATTTTCACTGGGATATATCTGGATCCCGCTATCTTCTCTTTCCGAATCAACGGCATAAACAAGGTTGTCATCATCTCTTCCGGCCGATTCTGTTTTAACCTCAACCCCATCACCGCCGGAAACAGGCGCCGCCAAGGCAACTTTTTCTTCCTTTATGCGATTTAAATTTTCCAAGCCGCTTTTAACATTATTTATTTCTGTCTTAAAAGCATCGCTTAATTTTTCCGCTTTCTTCTTATTTTCTTCTTTGCTTAAATCAGTGTTTGATAAAACTTCGGTAATTTCTTGAGCTCGAACACTGGCGAGCTTAACGCCCAACTTTTCTTTTTTCTCTTCGTCGAAAGTTACGGCAAGCTGAGCCTTGTCGCTTAATACTCTGGCCGCGTAGAAATAATTTCCGGGCTTAATGCTTCTGGATGTCTGCAATCCAAAAATCCCCAAAGCGAAAACAGCAAAAACTCCCAAAGCCGCGGCGGCCGGCTGCAAAGAAAAAGAAAATATTTTTTTAAAACAGGAAGTTTCTTCTTTCTCTTCTTGACCGTCTATGGAGGTTGTAGAATTGGAAATTTGTGAAAACAAAAGATCCCTGGCTTGGCTTTTCCAGCCGGAGTCAAGTTTGACGGTTTTCAACCCACTTAATTTTTCTAATAATTCTTTATCGTTCATAATTGTTTTAACGACAAGCAAACTATTCTAATTCAAATAAATTTTAATTCATCACTCCTTCTCACCCATTAATTCTTTCAAGGCCTGCAAAGCCCTGAAAGAAAGCACGCGCAAACTTCCAATCGACCTACCTGTTGTCTCGGAAATTTCGGCGAAAGACAATTCATTAACAAAACGCATCAAAATTATTTCGCGATATTCATCTTTCAATCCACCTAAGCATTTTTTAATTCTTTCTAAATCAGAATTGTCTTCGGCTTTTGAAAAAATATTTTGTTTCTCATCGGCCAGATTATCCGCAAGATCTTCAACGCTTTTTTCGGTCTTGCTTTTGTTTGAATTTCGATAATAATCAATGACTAAATTTCTCGCTACTTTATATATAAAAGCTCTTAATGACCTATCTTCTTTTAGCCCGCGATTCTGGGCATACTCCCAAACTTTCAAAAACACCGCCGATGTCATATCGCGAGCTTCTTCCGAATTGCCGATTTTGAAAAGAATAAAACGGAAAATGTCATCAGCATAAGCATCGTACGCCTGAAGAAAGGCATTGCGATCTTTTTCTTTTATTCTTTTAAATAATTTTTTATCTTGACCAATTTTCATTTTAAAAATTCGCGCCAGCCCGGAAGGCTGCTGGTTTATAATTAAATATACGGTGAAGATGCTAAAAAGTTACACTTTACAGAAACGCGATAATATTGTAAAAACTAAATAAAAAAACCTACCAAATAATATTAAAAAAATAAGGGAATTCTTCCCGTACTCATTATCAAGAATAACAAAAAAATAAAAAAAAGGCAAATAATAAAAATGATTATTTTTTTTAATTCAAATAAAAAAGATATTTAATCTGAGATATTTTCTAAACTTTTTATCATTTAAAAACTCCTTGATTTTTCAATTAAAAAAGATTAATATGATTTATAAGACGATTTTTAAAAATCATACTTCTGTCCACGGTATCGTGGACAGAAGTTAAAATATGACGGATTTTAATCAAATACTTTCCAGAGAAATTGAAACGGGGAAAATAGTGAAAAAAGATTCTGGAAAAAATATAGACAACAAAAAAGCGCCGGCCAAGAATAAAAAGACCGCTGTTTTAAAATCTAAAAAAAAATCATCCACCGCCAAAAAAAATCCTCCAAAAAAAAATAAAAAAAAGCCGGAACAGCGCACAGTTCTTTCCAAGGAAGCCGCCAATCCGATCTGGCTCTCTTTAACCGAGGCGGCAAAAATCGGCGGACTAGATAAAAAAACAATCAAACGGGCGATAAAAAAAGACTTGATAAAATATAAGATAGTAGACAACCGTTATCAAGTCGAATTCCGCTCCACGATAATTTTTTTACTCAGCCGCAAAAAACTCTGGAACAAACTTAACGAAACAGGTATCGGTCAATACATAGAAAAATGGATGGAATAAAAAAAACGGCTCCGAATTACGGAGCCGTTTTTTTTATTATTTGGTGCTCTTTAATTTTAAACAGGTTTTAATAAATTCCAAAAACAGCGGATGCGGATCGAGCGGTCTGGAAATATATTCGGGATGGAATTGCGTTCCGATAAAGAAAGGATGGTTAGTTATTTCTATCGCTTCCACAATACGGCCATCCGGGGAAGTTCCGGCGATTGTCAGGCCTTTTTTCTCCATTTTTTCACGATAACTATTATTAAATTCATAGCGGTGGCGGTGTCGCTCGGAAACGGTTTCAACCTCCGGTTTTATGGCTTTATAAGCTTTATACAAATGGGTGCCTTTTTTAAGCCGGCAGGGCCAGCCGCCCAATCTTATGGTTCCGCCGTATTTTCCGGCTTTTAAAATTTCTTCTTGCTCCGGCATAATATGAATAACCGGATTTTTTGTTTTCGGATTTATTTCGGCGGAATTGGCATCTTTCAAACCCAAGACATTGCGAGCGAATTCTATGACAGCCATTTGCATGCCATAACAAAGACCGAAATACGGTTTTTTATTTTTTCGGCAAAATTCTATCGCTCTGATTTTTCCTTCCGAACCGCGCGATCCCCAACCCTGAGGAACTATTATACCATCGTATTTTTTTAACGAAGACACCCCGTCTTTTTCAACATCTTCCGCTGACAGCCAATGTAAATTAGCTTTGCAGCCGTTAGAGGTAGCAGCGTGTTTTATCGCCTCAATCACCGAAACATAAGAATCAGTGAAGCAAAACTGCCCGCTTATGAAATATTTTCCGACAATGCCGATATCAACTTCTTTTTTGGCCAAGCGGCATTTTTCCGTCATGGCTTTCCATTCTTTCAAATCGTCTTTTCTTTTTTTAAGGGAGAACTTTTTTAAGATCCGATCACCCAAGCGATCTTTTTCAAAATTAAGCGGAACATCATAAATGGAATTAATATCCGGGGCGGAAATAACATCTTCCGGCAATATGCCACAATTTATGGCGATTTTGGCGCGGCGCGGCTCGTCGACCAGCATATCGGAACGGGCAACAATGAAATCAGGCTGGATTCCGGCAGAATTAAGAGAACGGATGGCGTATTGCGTCGGTTTGGTTTTCATTTCGCCGATTTTGTTCGGTATTGGCAAGTATGAAACCATGACAAACTGCACATTTTTCGGATTATATAACTTCATCATTCTGGCAGCTTCCAAAAATAAAAGATTTTGATATTCACCCACCGTACCCCCAATTTCAATCACTGCTATTTCCGCACCAGTTTTTTTCACTGATTTATGAATTCTTTCTATAACCTCTAAAGGAATGTGCGGCACAACCTCCACGCAGCGGCCGCCGTATTCCAAGTTTCTTTCTTTTTGAATAACAGATTGATAAACACGGCCGGTTGTCATGTAATTTTCGCGGTAAATATTTTTATTCAAAAATCTTTCGTAATTCCCGACATCTTGGTCGGTTTCATCGCCGTCCTCGGTCACAAAAACTTCGCCATGCTCCACCGGATTCATAGTTCCAGCATCAACATTGATATAAGGATCAATCTTGATAGCGCTTACATTGTAGCCCTTGGATTGCAAAATGACGGCGATAGAAGATGTTGTAATACCCTTCCCCACTCCGGACATTACCCCTCCGACGACAAAAACATATTTTGTTTTGTCTTTTTTGATGTGATCGACCATAAATATAATGTTAGTTCGCGAATTATGCGCCAATCCGCGCCAACTCACAAATTAGTATTAGGTTATTTTATTTACCTAAAAGAATCTCCGCCGCTTTTTTCATTTGCGGATCATTACCACTATTATAATCGTCTATCATATATTCGATTTCAACATCAGGGGTTATACCTTGTTCGTTTATCGAATTGCCGTTCGGGGTCAGCCATTTAGCTACGGTAATTTTTAAAGTTGAGCCGTCGGACAAATCTTCCAGTGATTGAACAGATCCTTTGCCGTAAGTTTTCTCGCCGACAATCACGGCCAGACCATAGTCCTTCAATGCCCCGGCAACAATCTCTGAAGCCGAAGCTGATCCGCCGTTAACCAAAACAACGGTCTTGTAATCTTTTAACCGCGCCGAGCCGTAAGTATCATATTCTTCTTCACGGCCGTCGCCGAATTTTTCCAAAACAACAGGGCCGCTTTCGACCCATTCACTGGCCATCATAACGGCCATTTCCAAAAATCCGCCGGGATTATTGCGCAAGTCAAGAATTATTCCTTTAGGTTTCTTAATTAATATGTCGCGGATAGCATTGTCAATAAGATCGGCAGTATCTTCGTTAAAACTGGAAACGGTTATCACATATAAACCATCATCGCGCATTTTTGTTTCAACGCTTTCAACATAAATAATATCACGGGTCACCTCAAAATCCTTAGTTTCATTAAAACCCTCCCGATAAATAGTTAAGACTACTTTGGTCCCTTTCGGCCCGCGGATTAAACTCACCGCCTCGTCGGCGCTTAAAGAAACGGTTGAAGTGCCATTAATTTCCAGGATTTGATCGCCAGATTGCAAACCGGCTTTTTCCGCCGGCATGCCGGCTAAGGGCGCCACGATTGTCAAAACATTGTCGCGCAAACCGATTTCCGCCCCTATCCCTTCAAAGGTTCCGGATAAATCTTCATTAAATTCTTTTGTTTCTTTCGGATCTAAAAAAATAGTATAAGGATCCCCTAAGGACTCGGCTAAACCGCGCAAAGAACCGTAAAACATCTCTTTTTCAGTTAAACTGCCGTTATCGACAAAATCTTTTTTTAACCTATCCCAAAGATCCCAATAAAGGCTGAAATCAATGTTCTGAGACAAGCGGCCGTCTGAATCAGTGGCGTATTTGCCACTTAATGAACCAAGATAAACATTAGTCTGCTCCGCAATTTTCTTGATTATTTGATCTTTTTGTGAAAAATAAGCTCCGGAAAAAAAAGAAACAGCCACTAAAACAAAGATGGAAAAACCTAAAATAAATTTTTCAATAAAACTTTTTTTCTTACTTTTATCACTGTTAAATATCATATTATTTTCTTAAAATTTTTATATTATTCATGTCGGTCAAATCAACAAGCTTTGACGGCTTGCTTTTTAAAAGCCCGGAGTCAATTATCAGATCGGGCTTTTTAATATTAAAATAACCTTCTAAATCGCTAACATTATCCAAATGCGGGCGCGAGCTCAGATTAAGACTGGTGGAAACCAATGGGACCCCGACCACTTTTATAATTTTAACCAAGAAATCATTATTTGGCAAACGCGCCGCCAAGGTCGGCAGCCCAGCCGAAAGTTCTTTAGGGAAAAAATTTTTATGGCGCAAGACAACCGACGTTTTTCCGGGCCAAACTTTCTTTAAATATTTTTTTTGCTCAGGACTTACCACAAAATAATCAGCGGCCATTTTCCAGCCGCCGAGCAAAACTAAAAACGGTTTTTTCTTCTCCCTTTTTTTTATCGCATAAATCTTATTGATCGCTTTTTTGTCTGTCGCCAAACAGCCTAATCCATAAATCGTATCGGTCGGATAGACAATTATTTTTCCTCTTTTTAAAAAATCAGCAATCAGGCTGATTTCTTGTTTGGTTATTTTAATAGGATTTATTTTTATTATTTTCATTAAAAATCTTTAAAATAAGCTAAATTTTCTTTAATTTTATTTAATTATCTTATAACCTCTTAACAAAATATTTAATTGTGTTATACTTAAAATAATAAATTTTTTTAAGCAGCGAAAGCTAGCTTCGCTGTCGCCTCCTCCTACTATTAGCTAAACATTAGCTAATAAATTTAGGGGGAGTTTTTTTATTCTAAAATTATTTTTTTAAGGCATTTAAACTATTGGACAAAATCGGCAAAAAAGCATTGGCAATTACCAAAATAAATGGAGAAATTTTTGAGCCTTCCAAGACGCCGTCAAAAGCTTCTCCTAAGGGCAAATACTTGGCGCAGACATAAAGTAAAAGACTTTCCACCAAAACCCCGATAACCAAGCCCAAAATCGCGCCGGCTAAACGATTGATTGATTTTAAAAATGGGATAATAGCGATAAAGTTGTAAGTCTTATCCAGGGCAACGAAAATTAAATAAATAATTTTACTGGCAATCGCAAAAACCAGAAAAAAAGAAATAACATGACCGATATTATCCAAACCGCCGAAAAATTGGTCAATCAAATCGTAAAATTTAAGATAAAGACGCGAGGCAACAGCGGCGCCTAAAATCACGCCAACAAAAGAGCCGATTGATTTTATCAGCCCGGTAAAATAGCCGCGCCAGACAAATCCGGCGGCAAAAACAATCAAGACGACATCAAGCCAATTTATCATATATTTTATTATACAACTTTAAAAAAATAATAATAGGGAGCCGGTCGATCCGTGCCAAAAAACTATAAACGCGGAAATAGAGCTTCGTCTTTTCTCACTTGCTTTTCGGAAAATTGTTTAATCAATTTTTCCGAGGTCTGCGGTAAGAATGGGGATAAAAGATGGGCAATGTCCAAAATATTTTGTGCGATCGGTTCTATAACTTTTTTTATTTCTTCTTTGTCTTCCATTTTCCAAGGTTTTTTTTCGGCTAAAAACATATCGCAATCCGCGGCTTTTTTAACTAAAATTCCAATCGCTTCGTCAAAAGCGCATTCATTCATCTTTTGGGAAAATTCCGTTTGCAAATCCCCTTCACCAGTGTCATTCCCGCGAAGGCGGGAATCTATTCTTTTCAGCTCCGTTTCTATTTCGTTTTTCTCCAAGAGATTAGAAACGCGCGCCGCCAAATTGCCAAAACCGTTGGCCAATTCGGCATTATACAAAGTCTCGAATTTTTCATAAGAAAAATCACTATCAGTAAAAGGTTTAATCTCGCGCAGCAAAAAATAGCGCACCGCTTCACTGTTATATTTTTCCGCTAATTCTATCGGATTAACCGTATTTCCTAAGGATTTTGACATTTTCTGGCCGTCGGCAGTGATAAAGCCGAAAACCAAAACTTGTTTGGAAGTTGGCAATCCGGCCGACATTAACATCGCCTGCCACATCGCGGTCTGCTGGCGCAAATTATCTTTGCCGCAAACCTGCACCCCCGGCCACCACTTTTTAAAATTATTTTCATCTTGAGGCCAATCAAGGCAAGAAATATAATTTACCAAAGCGTCGAACCAGACATACATCACCTGCGATTCGTCGCCCGGAACCGGAATTCCCCAAGGCATTTTTTCCGCCAAGCGCGAAATGGAAAAATCCTGCAATCCCCTTTCCACAAAAGCTTTGATTTCGTTAAAACGCTCTTTCGGCTGAACAAAATCAGGATTTTTTTCATACAGATCCAAAAGCGCTTTTTGATATTTGGAAAACCGGAAAAAATAATTTTCCTCTTCAATAATTTCCAAGTCCTTGTTCGGATGCAAAGGACAGCGGCCGTCCGCCAGTTCCGAATCGGTTTTTTCCAGTTCGCAACCGACGCAATATTTCACTTTGTAGATTTTTTTGTAGATGTCGCCATTGGCTTCGCAGAGTTTCCAAAATTCCTGCGCGGCCTTAATGTGTTTTTCGTCCGTGGTGCGGATAAAACTGTTGTAGGTCAGATTCAAAGCGTTTTTTAGCGCGCCGAATTTTGCCGCATATCCGTCGCAATAAATTTTTGGTTCCATTCCGGCTTCTTTGGCTTTTTCGTAAATCTTCTGGCCGTGCTCGTCCGTGCCAGTGTTGAAAAAAACTTCGTCGCCTATTAAACGATGCCAGCGAGCTAAACAATCGGCTTTTACAAATTCCGCCGCATGCCCGATATGCGGGTCGGCGTTGACGTACGGGAGAGTTGTTGTGATATAAAATTTATTCATACAATGATAAACAATAAATGATAAATTACGAACAATAAATCTTATAATTCTTTCTTGCAAATTATAAATTTTTAATAAAATGACACTCAGGATAGTTTGAACAGCCGTAAAATTTTTCCCCTGTTTTGCGGTTAGCTCTTAATACTAAATTGCCACCGCACCGTGGGCATTTTTCATTAGCAGTTGACTTTGAATTTATTTTATTTTCAATTTTTCCGCTATTAGCTAATCGATACCATTTGATTAGTTCTAAGCCATCAATTAATTCCAATCTTGGATTTCCTTCAGCGAATTTTTCCGCATCAATGGTAAAGATGTTTGTGGTTATAAAAAAACCTCGTTTGGCCAAACCGTTCGTCACTGCGCCAAAGAAATCGCGGACATCATGAACTCCAGCTTGATTGGTGATATATTTTTTACACTGGATGTAATATTTTTCTCCATCTTTTATGGCAATAATATCTACACCTCCATCGTGCGGACTGCCAGTTAATTCTGTTTTATAGCCCAAATCAGAAAACATTTTTGCCATTTCATTCTCGAACTCATCTGGCTCCATCCCTTTAAACATCGCTAATAATTTATTATCGTCAAAATAATCTAATTCTGTTTTTATTTTATGCCTTCTAAATATAACAAACAAAACAACGCCAACAATTACTAAAAGTAAAATTACTCCCAAGGCCCAATATCCATATACTTTGGCCTTAGCTGGATTTAAAAAAATCCAAAACATTCCTCCTACGAGAAAAAAGCTAAAAATTCCAGTTATAATATTAGTTAAATCTTCAGCAAAATAATCTTTTTTTCTACTCATATTTTTGTTTGGCCGCAGCCTCGCATTAGCGGACTGCGGCGATTTTTGTCGGTTTATTTATAATATTAATAATATCGATAAAATACATCAAAATACTATAATTAACAATATCGCTACAAAGACCCTGTTAAGGCTCGTCCTTAATGGGGGCTTCTTTTATTTCAGCCAATGACTCTTCAAGAGCTTCCCTAAAAAGTTTTTCTAAATTTTTAAAATAGCCGGCGTCTGCTTCTTTTAGGGCTTTAACATATTTCATTCTACCTATTTTTGTTTCAACTTTTAACTCAATCGGCGGCAAATTCAATTTTAATAAAACAATATTATTCAAAAGTCTTCCGATGCGCCCATTATAATCCGCAAAAGGATGGATCCATAAAAATCTATGATGCGACCAAGCGAGCAAAGAGATCAATTCGTCCAAAAAATTTTTATCTGATATTTTCGGTAAATTTTTAAGGCGTATATCCAAATCAGCGGCAAAATCTTTCATTAACTGCGGGATAAGATAAAATTTTGGTGGCGTATGCTCTGAAACTTTTACGTCAATTTTTCTAAATTTCCCACCTATTTCAGGAAATATCCAGCCAAAACCGGTTTTGTGCGTTTGGCATAAAAAACCTGCGGATATTTCAGGATTTCCGGAAGAAAATTTCTCAATCGCAAAATCCCACGCTCTTTTAATTCCTTCTATCTCCAATGGAATCAATTTAGACCGTGGGATTATTCCAAAAGCGGTTTCTTTGTAGCTTGTTTCGCCTATTTTTGGCATTATTTTTTTGAAGATAATTTTTGCAATGTTTTTACGACCATTTTCATTGTTGTTTCCGGATTTTCCGTTTTTGTCGTTCTGTAGATCATTTTTTTCTCAAACATAGAAAAAATCGCCCGGCGATCCTTGGCGATGCGGACTTTTTTCTGATAATTCTTTATTTTTTCAGCTATTTTCTTGTTTGACATATCTAAAAATTAGCAAAATTTTAGCTATGCGTCAATATTTATTTAAATCTATTTTAATCTTCTCTTCTTCTCTGGCGATTTTAAAAAATTCTCTTTAACGGAAACTTTCTTGCCGCTTTTCTTTTCCAAATCCTTTCTGGCTTTTCCGGCCACGCTTCCGCCGTCTTTGGCGGCTTGTTTATTTTCATTAAAGCCTTGGGCGTCTTTGTTCTTAGCGATTTCGGTAGTTGAAGCTTCGCCGAGCATAGTGAAAATCAATTCCAAATCGTTCATATGGTCGCGCAGGTTTTCTTTTTTCAGTCCTTTGAATTTTTGATATTGGCTCGGGGTTATTCCGAAAGCGGCTTTGGAAATTTCCGCGGTCAGAATCGCGAATTCCGGATTTTCTTTGACGCCACGATTTTTCCATTCATTGGTCAGTGTTTCGCGAACTTCGATGCCGCGCAGGCGTTTTTCAATCCAAGCTTCGGAATATCCTTTGGCTCTATATAAAGCTCTGGTTCTTTTGGTGGCCAGTTCCGGATCCTCTATTTCCTGGACTCTTTCATATCCTACTTTCGCCAGCCAGAGTTTAAACGGTTCGGCTTTGGGTGATTGGATGGATTGGATTATGCGGAAAATTCCCTCGGTGTTAGCGCAAGTTACCATTCTTTTCTTATTATCCTTAGCAATCATTTCAAGGGGGGTACAATTTGTACCCCAATAGGAATTAAGCTCTGAATCGCGCTGCCTCATCTTTTTAACATACTGTTTTACGTCAACACTATCAGTCAAGGCTTCTACGATATCTGAAACAGAAAACCACCACTCATTATTATAAATGATTTTACGAATTTCCTTTTTTTGAAAAATCGCGATCTTTGTGATTTTTTCCTCATTTTTCATATTTTTATTTTTTAATTCTATATTTCGCGCGAATCATAAGCCCAATGCAAGACGGCTTGACGCTGGCGCGGACGGCACTTTAAATCTTTTGGCCAACAATTTTTTTCTATTTGTTTGGTGTGCCGCACTATCGCTTTCCAGCGTTTGATTTGGCGTTTGTCTTCGTCGGGAAGACGGCGGCCCATATAATAACGGCAATACCACTGAAACCAACCGCGCGGATCTTCCGGATAAATCCAGCCTTTTTCGCGCCAATACGACAGTGGCGCGCTCGCTTTGATGTGAAAATAATTCAGCGAACAATCACTCTTGTCTTTGGCGAATTTGGCGTTGCGGAACCAATCGACCGGAAATTCTTTTTTGCAGTCGCGCATATAGCGCCCGCAAAAAATTCCCAAAGCCAGCATTTGTTTCGGCGTCAATTCCGGCTTGAATTCCGGATCGAAATTCTTGCCCATCAATTCTGTCAATTCGTAACGGTAATTTTCCTGCATCAAGTCGTTGACGATCACGATTTTTTTCTTCCTCCTTGGCATATTTTTATTTTTTAGCGTAAAGCATCGGAAATATATCCGATTTTATTTCTATTTTAAAACCTTTTCTTTCTAAAAAATCTTTAATCTTGTCAACATTCCGCGCCTCATCAATATTATGATATTCCATAACAATCTTGTTTATCTTGGCAAAAATCTCCTCCGGAGCGCTGAAAAATATTTCATATTCCCCGCCTTCGCAATCAATTTTAAAACAATCTATTTTTTCTATTTTTTTCTCCAACATAAAAGCGGCTAAATTTTTGGTTTTAACCGCTATTTTTCTTTGCTGATCAGAACCTAAAAAAGAATGCCCGCCGGTGTTGTCAGAAAGAAAAAAATCTTTTTGGCCATCGTCTTTGGCCAAGGCTATCGGCTCTATTTCAATATTATGTAAATTATTTATACGAATATTTTCCCGCAATAAAAAAATGTTTTCCGGCACCGGTTCAAAAGAATATACCTGCGCGGCTTTTCGTGCGGCGGCATAAATCGAAAAAACCCCGATTTGAGCTCCGACGTCAAAAACAACATCCCCTTCTTTTATTTCCAATCCGGCCGGACTATAAATTTTATAAGTAAATATTTCGTCAATAATTCCGCGGTCGCAAGTTCCGCCGCGGACGAAAAATTTTAAGCCATTTCTTAATTTATAAATAAATTTTTTGTTTTTTTGCAGGCCGAAAAAATCAGCCCAATAAACTAAAAAATTTTTGTATGAAAAGGCGGCTTTTAACTTAAAAATATTTTTTTCAATAATTTTCTTTTCATATTTTTATCCGATAATAACGACAAACTCCCCTTTTTGGTCATCCGGCGTGGCGGAAATTTTATTTATAATACTATCAATATCGCCGCGATAAACAGTTTCATGCATTTTGGAAAGCTCGCGGGCAACAACCACGCTTTCCAAGTTCTTTCTTTTTTGCGCGGTTTCCTTGTCGTCGCTATGGTCCTTGCTTTCTTTCAATTCTTTTAATTCTTCCAATAATTTCATTATCCGATGCTTTGACTCATAGATAATTACCGGATAATCATTTTCTAAAATGCGGCGAATAAAAGTCTGGCGGCCTTTTTTGTGCGGCGGAAAACCCATAAAAACGAATTTGTCAGTCGGAATGCCGGAAATTGACAAAGCGGCCGTAACCGCCGACGGCCCAGGGACGGATTCTATTTTCATATCTTCGCCGAAATGTTCCAAGACTCTGGCAACCAGAACTCCGCCCGGGTCGGAAATTCCCGGTGTTCCCGCGTCGGTCACCAACGCCAGATTTTTCCCTTCTTCCAGTATTTTTATTATTTGTTTTATTTTAGTTTCATCGGAATGCTGATGATAGGAAATACAAGGAGTTTTAATCTCGTAATGCTTGAGCAAAACTGAAGAATTTCGAGTGTCCTCGCACAATATCAAATCCGCCTCTTTTAAGATGCGAATGGCACGCAGACTGATATCTTCCAAATTGCCTATAGGGGTTGCTACTATATATAACATAATATGTAATACTAATTTTACTCTATGTCTTCTTTTCTCTCTCTGACATATTTTGTCCACTGCTCGGCAATGCCGACCAGAACTTTAAACGGCGCTTCAATAATAAAATCCATTACAAACATAAAAACATTGATTTTTGAAAATTTGTTTGAAAGCCACTTTCCAACCGCGGCGACTGGAATAAAAAAGAAATCCAATAAAAAATTAAACAGGCTCTCCTTCTGCTCAACAACAACCAAGCGCCGGACATTGCGCCGGATAAGCAAAGAAAAAAAAGAAACAAAAACCAAAAAGAAAAGAAAAATTACCGTACTCACAAAATTGAAACCGAACTTATTTAAAACAAAAACTATCGCGCCGAAAGTTATTAAAAATGTAAAGGAATAAAGGATATTGAACGTAAAGCTCACAAGACTGTTGCGATTAGCCGGTTTGCGCAAAACAATCGGATCGCGACGATTTTTTTCAGTAAAAGTTATCTCCTCCACCCCGGCGACGACCTTTTTATTATTTTCTTCACTGGAAACCTTCGTAAATAAAATAACCAGAAACAGCAAAAAAGGAGGGAAAACAATATTAGCGATCAGTGTCGGATAGTTTAAAGCCTCCCCAAAAAGCTTGGTTGCCGGAACTTCCAAAGCTACGGCAAAAAGAGATTTTGTGATAAAAATATAAATAATACTATTAAAACCCGAGCGCCATAGGCGGGATTTAGCCGCTTCGTAGCGCTGCATAAATTTCGCTTTGGCCAGAGAAGAAAAAATTTCCGGTTTATTTTTAATATTATTATAAAGAGCTACCGGATCCTCAGAAATCATATCTGTCAAAATAGAATAAAAAACAGAATAATGATTAGTAATTTTATCCAATTGTTTAATTAAGGGATGATTTAACTGCTGATTTATGGCCGCGCGCAAAAGAGAAATATTTTTGGCGATTTTTCCGATATCCTCATCTCTCGGCAACCACCACTGGGCGTTATAATATTTAAAAAGCAAATAAGAAAGCATGCTTTCGTCATATTTTAAATAAGTGCGATGCACAGAGAGATAAATTTGAATCGGCAAATCTTTTTCATATTCCGCGAAATTAACCGGCAAGCGGATGTTGCCGGAAAGGTACTCATACATATCGCCGACGATCAACTCCCCGACCTTATTTATCTCTAAAGAACTTTCCATCTCACTGGCGGCGATACCGAAAAGCCAGTCGGAAAATTCTCGTTTTTCTTTATCTATTATTTTTTCCACTTGCCCGCTAATTCCGTGCGGCGTGGCCAATTCACGCAATTTAATATATTTTTCTAAAATATTTTTCACCTCATCTATCTTTTTTTCCGGAATTTTATTGTTTGATAAATAGCCAGCGCGAATCAGCTCGCACAAAAGATTCCTGGAAAGATCTTCGGCGGACTCGCGAATAATAGCTCCTTCTATGACCAAATGGCGCTTTAAAATTCTTTTTATGGCGTTCTTACGATGCAAATGCTCTTCATTATAGTCAACATAATTGCGAATTTTTTCATAAAAAAAAGTAAGCTTGGAAATAAGCTCGGAAACTATTATTTTCGGCTCGTCTTCGCCGGCGCTGAAATTATCGCTCTTTTCTTTTTGGCGGTAAACGATCTGGAAAATTTTTTTAATCGGCAAAGAAATCGTCAACAAATCGCTTTTCTTTTTGTTTAAATAAGGACTGACCATATAAAGAGATAGCGCAAAATAAAATTATATTCTCATTTTACCTTGTTTTTTAAAGGAAATCAAATTAAAAAACCGGCGCGAAACAGCGCCGGCTTCCTTGGCGAAAAATTTTTTAAAAAATCTTAAAATTATCCGTTAAATTTTGTTTCATACCATCCGTCCATTTAACCGTCCAGTCGGAGGGAATCTTATCCCAAAAAAGCAAGGTATAGATTTTGTCTTTTTTTTCACCGACTTTTACATAATCAGCGCGATCCGCATCATTCATACTGCCGTTCCAATAATTTTTATTAAATATACGGATAACCACCGGTTTGGCATAACTTTGCAATTCCGTTGGCAGGCTGGTATCGGCAGTTGGAACATAAATTGTCAAGTCGGTAAAATTATCATTGCCGTTGCGCTGAGTCTGATAATATTCAAAATCTTGCGGCAAATATATTTCAAAACCCAAATCTTTATTTTTGTAATGATACATATTTTCCGAATTCAACTCATCCATCGGCTCAACCCTTGTCCAGTGGCAGCCAGACAAAGAAACAGACAAAAAAGCTGTCAAAAATAAAAAAGAAATTTTTTTCCAATTCATACTTTTAGTTTTTTCTTGTTAAAATTTTATAATTTTATCTAAAAATTTGCGAAACTGTCTAACCTTATAAGCGCTATAAAAAAAGATATAAGCAATCATTATGGCGACAAGCCCCATTATAAGTCTCAACATAAAATCTGTCCAGACTATTAAAACTCCCAAGATAAGCATTATCGCCCCATTCCCTATAAGAACCCAGACGTAATGATTGATTTTTTTATCGAAATTGGAACGAATTTTTTCCATAAAATTTTGAAATTATAAAAATTTTTATATTTTAAATTATAGCATAAAAAATTAAAACAGTACAAACAAAAGCTTGCGATGAAAAGATGAATAATTTGATTTATTTTAAAATCTATTAAAATTATGTAATATAACTAAAAAATATTAATTAAGTATTTTCCTTGACACTTATTGCGGTTTCCTGTATTATAATAATGTAATTTAAAAAGCCGCCCTACAGGGCTGTTTTTAGTATAGAAAAAATATGTCCAACAAAATATCAGCTTATATCAAATCGTCAATCGAGGAAATGAAAAAAGTTTCTTGGCCGACAAAAAAACAAACCAAAGAATACACCTTGCTCGTAATAGGGGTTTCTCTCGGCGTTGCTGTTTTTTTGGGTTTAATTGACTATCTTTTAAATATCCCTCTTGAACAATTAATACAAAAATAACCTCTTATAAATAAATATGGCCAAACAAACTTTAAATCAAGGCCGCCGTTGGTATGTTTTACACACCTCCTCCGGCTATGAAGAAAATGTTTCGCAAAATCTGCGTCAGAGGATAGAAACCATGGATGTTGAAGATCAAATCTTCAATGTCATGGTTCCGACTGAAAAAAAAATAAAAATTAAAAATGGCAAGCGCAAGGTTGTGGAAGAGAAAATCTACCCCGGCTATGTTTTGGTTGAAATGATTGTGACCGACAAGTCTTGGTATGTTGTTCGCAACACTCCGAACGTTACCGGATTTATCGGTACTGGGACTACCCCGACACCTGTCTCCGAAGAAGAAATCAAAGGATTGCAAAAAAGAATGGGAATTGAGGAGCCGAAATTCAAAATTGATTTCTCGGTTGATTCTCCGGTCAAAATCATTGATGGGCCATTCAAAAATTTGGAAGGAAAAATTACTAATATTGACGAAGAAAAGGGCCGCGTTAAAGTTTTAGTCAGTATGTTCGGACGCGAAACCCCGATAGAATTGGATTTCTTACAAATTAAAAAAATATAACATTAAACGGTACGCTTCTTACCGAAACATAATAATATGGCTAAGCCCAAGAAAAAGATAAAAGCACTAATCAAGTTACAAATCGCGGCCGGAGCCGCTACGCCTGCCCCGCCGGTTGGTCCGGCTTTGGGTCAGCATGGTTTGAATATTCAGGAATTTGTTACCAAATTTAACGCCGCTTCCCAAGAAATGCGCGGCGATGTTTTGCCGGTTATCATTACTGTTTATGAAGATCGTTCTTACGATTTCATTATGAAGAAACCGCCGGCTTCGTCTTTGATTAAAAAAGCCTTGAAATTGAAATCCGGGGCGCACAATGCTTTAACCGAAAAAGTCGGCACTTTGACTCAGGCCCAGTTGGAAGAAATCGCCAAAGCAAAAATGCCTGATTTGAACACCACCGACATCGAGGCTGCCAAGAAAATCATCGCTGGAACCGCTCGCCAGATGGGAGTAGAAGTTAAATAAAACTATTAATTGTGGGAGATAATTAAATTATCACAACTACCACGAAACAAATTTATGACAAAAAAAGTGGAACAAAAAGTCAAAAAACCGGCAGTTAAAAAGGCTGCTTACAATTTTGACAAAAATAAAGCTTATCCGATTGCCGAAGCTGTTAAAATTGCCAAAGAGGCCGGAAAAGAAAAATTCGACGCTTCAATAGAAGTCCATTTCCGTTTAGGGATAGATCCTTCCAAAGGTGATCAGCAAGTGCGCGGAACTGTTGTCTTGCCGCACGGTATAGGCAAAACAGTTCGCATTATCGCTTTTGTTGAGTCAATTAACGAAGAAGCGGTCAAAAAGGCTGGCGCTGATTTAATTGGAAATGAAGAAATGATTGAAAAAATTAAAAAAACCGAAAAAACAGATTTTAATTTGGCTATCGCCGAGCCTTCAATGATGAAAAAGATGGGCCCAATCGCCAAAATTCTTGGTACTCGCGGCTTAATGCCTTCTCCGAAAAACGATACCGTTACCGCCAATCCGGCTAAAGCCGTTGAAGAATTTAAGAAAGGCAAATTAAGTTTTAAGAACGATGATACTGCCAATCTTCACATCTTGATCGGCAAAAAATCCTTTGACGATGCCAAATTGGTTGATAATTTCAATGCTTTCCTGGAAGTCGTCAAAAAATCCAAACCGGCCGCCGCTAAAGGAACTTATATAAAAAATATCTCTGTCGCCTCCTCTATGGGCGCCGGAGTAAAAGTAGAAATCGCATAACACTACAAAAGAACGCTTGACCAAAGCGTTCTTTTATTTTTTAGTTTGATTCAAAGTTGCGCGGCCTGTTTCATTTTGCTAAAATTATATTTTAAGGGGAAAAGTTATTCCCCTATTATTTTCTAATAATATGGATGAAAGCAAATTATTAAAAAAACGCTTATCTTGGGATGAGTTATTTATAAACTTGGCGATGCTGGCCGCGCAAAGAACCGCTTGTATAAAAGTTACAACCGGCTGTGTTTTTGTCGATTCCAACAAAAAAATCCTCTCCATGGGCTATAACGGTCCGACCGAAGGAGATTTGCATTGCAACGAAATCGGCTGCGCTAAGGTTGACGGCGACCCGGAAACAAAAAAATTAAAGCGCTGCCGCGGAGCTCATGCCGAAATCAACGGAATCATAAATTGCTTGAATCCAAAAATGCTGCGCGGATCAACTTTATATACCGTGGCTTTCCCCTGTTATGACTGCATGAAAGCTTTAAACAACGCCGGCATAAAAGAAATAGTCTACAAGGATGTCTATCTGCGCACAAAAACCGGCGGAGAGGGTAAAGAAGAAGAGAGCGAAGCCTTAGAATTAGCTTTAAACAGAGGAATGATTGTCCGCCAGTACACTGGAGATATTTATATAAATTTTGAAAAATAAAAACATGATTATAGGAATTAAAAAACTTCACGAATTAGTGGAAGAAATAAAATTAATTGAGGGCTTATGCGACCGGGAAATGAACAACCCCGAAGGCGCTGGCTTTGACTTGCGCCTGGGTGAAGTTTATGAATTAGAAGGTGACGGATTCTTAGGCGTAGAAGAGCGAAAAACTCCTGATATAAAATTGGTTGCCAAAGCCAATCCGAACTGTCCGACCAAAGATGAAACAGAAGGCGTGGCCGACGAAACAGAAGATGCTTTTACCTTTGAACCGGGAAAATACTATTTAATAAAGACGATGGAAAAAGTTAACCTACCAACAACGCTTTCCGGCGTAGTATTTCCTCGCACCACAATGTTTCGCTCCGGTTTGGGAATGTTTAACGGAATTGTCCAGCCCGGATATTCCGGCGAATTGACTTTCGGCGTTTGCAATTTTGGGCCGTCCAAAATAAAAATTTCCTTTGGCGCTCGCGTTGCCCATATCACTTTTCAAGAGGTTCTTGGCGAAGGCAATCAATACCGCGGTCAATGGATGGGCGGCCGCGTCTCTACCAGCGGAACAGAAACACAAATATAATCCTCTTTGTCATTCTGAACGAAGCGATAGCGCAAGGATATTTTAAAATGTTTATTCTTTTTAAACGTAAAGAGCTTTTATAAAATCATTACACAATAAATCCTTCGTCCCGGAGTACCGGAACTCAGGATGACAAAAAATAAGAATATGTTAAAAACTAAAGATTTTAAAATAAATTTTCTCGGCATCAATCCAGTTCTTAAAGACGAGAATGGCGGACTTGACCCTGAAAGTATCTGCGCCCTGGGCGCGCTTTTAACTTTTAAAGGAAAATCAGCTGAGAATCTTAAAAAAGAAGCGGATGAAAAAGGCCAAGACATGGCCAAAAAAGTTAATACCATTCTCAAAAATTCTTCCCTTAAGGGTCACGCTTCAATGGCAACAACACCAGTCTTTTCTTTTTCCTATGAAGCTTCAAAAATGATCGATTCGGCCTTAACCGGCATGATTTTTTCTTCTTCCTTAATGGCTTCCGGCCGCCGCACTGATTCCACTTACGACGACATCGTTTATCCCTCCTCTATTTCTGAAAATTCTTCTGCCTTAGAAATCTATAAAAAAGCCTCTGAAAAAATTCTTGATGTCTTTCATGAATTACTAGAAGCTGGTGTAGAAAAAGATCAGGCTTCAAAAATTCTCCAATACGGCGTTTATGGCACAGGAATAATTTCCTATAGTGTGGAATCTTTTAATACACTAAAAAGAGAATACGAGCGCGAAAAAAATTGGATGCCGGAAGAAATCGGTTTTTTTATCAAGACAATAGAAGAAGAATTCAAAAAAATGGGCGTTGAATCACTTTTTAAATCACGTTCTATTGCTCCTCGCACCACTTATCCTTATCCGAATATTTTTAAGAATCCGGAAACCGTCAATTTAGCGCGCGAAATCGCCGAGGAAAAATTAAACAGCGCCGAAAGCGAAATTGTAACCATCAATTCTTTGGTTACCAATTCTTTGAAGGAAAAAATGGATGATTTGCGCCAAGATTTGGAAAAAATTTACTCTGACAAAGAAATCCTCAAAAAAAATTGGATGAAAAATCTGGAAAAACGCGCTGAAATCGCCCGCGACTACCAGAACGCTTTGGATATTAAAATGATCTCTCGCCTTTCTTGGCGTGTTTGGGGGGAAAGAAAACGCCATCGCACCATGCCGATGACGGTTGATTCTATTTATTTTGCCACCAAGCAAGCAATCTCGGCTTGGAAAGAATTGGCTGAAAAAATAAATTCCGGCGCGCTTAGCGAAGAAGAAATATTAAAACTTGATATTGCCTTAAATATCCCAACTAATATCGCCTCCAATCAAGAGTTGTTGAAAAAATATACTAAGACTGTTTTAGAAGCTTTAATAGCTTACGAAAAAATGATAGAATTAGGAATTCCGGAACGCGATGCTATTTTTGTCATCCCGCGCGCAGTTAGAATTAACGTTTTGCAGGATGTTAACTTCTACAATTTGATTGCCGGCTATTTTCCTTTGCGTCTCTGTACCACAGCCGATGAACAATTGCGCCGCGTCACCCGCGATGAAGCAATTAAGATCAGACAAAAATTGGAAGACATGAATCTTGGCTGGCTTAACTGGCACATTGAACCAAAATGTTTCAACACCGGTTTCTGCCCGGAAAAAAATTGCTGCTGGATAATCAAGAAAGCGGTTAAATTCTACGATGAGAATGCACACGAAGAAATAAAAAATGAGTTGGAGGGATTATTTGAGGAAGAACTTAATAAATAATTTTAATAATGTCATTCAGGAATACTGGATTCTTGGTCAACCCAGGAATGACACAGAAAAAACAACAATGGACAAAATCATTTTCGGCGTAACCGGAGAAATGGCCTCCGGTAAAGGCGTAGTGGCTAAATATTTATCAGAAAAATATGGTGCCCGCACCTATAAGTATTCTTCCCTATTGCGAGAACTCTTAGATACTGCGGATATTGAAAAATCTAGAAAAAATCTCTCTATTTTAGGAACAAAAATACGCGAAATGTTCGGGCGCTACGCCATGACCGACGTCTTAATCTGGCGCGTTTTAAATTCCGAAGAAAAAATAATCGTCGTTGAGGGTATACGCCACAAAGACGAAGTCGAGGCCTGGAAGAGATTAAAAAATTTCGTATTGGTAGCCGTAGAGGCCGACCCTAAAATCCGCTATGAACGCTTAACTGTCAGAAATGAAAACTCCGGCGATGCCGAAAAAACTTTTGAAGAATTTAAACGCGATTCGGAAATGGGAACCGAAGAACAGATTATTGAAACAATCGCCGCCGCCGATGAAAAAATATCCAATAACGCCACCTTAGAAAACTTCCTATCCCAAATTGACAAATTGGCGGAAAAATATAAAAATTATCCGCTAACGGCGGATTTGCGATAACGACGCATTATTTTTATGCCAAAAATCTATGCCGTAGTCGGAATGTGCGGTTCTGGCAAAAGCGAAATAACCAAATATCTAAAAGAAAAATACGGCTGGCCGTCGGTTTATCTCGGCGCCATAACTTTTGACCGCCTCAGGGAAGAAAAAATGGAAGTGAATGAGAAGAACGAACGCTACATGCGCGAAAAAATCCGCGCTGAAGGCGGCATGGGAGCTTATGCTCTTTTTTCCTTGCCGAAAATAAAAGAAGCTTTGGAAAACTCGGACAAAGTTATTGTCGAGAGTCTGTACAGTTGGGAAGAATACAAAGTCCTTAAAAAAGAATTCGGCAAAAATTTTCAAGTTATTGCCGCCATTGCCTCGCCGGAAACCCGTTGTAGCAGATTGGCCAACAGGCCGGAAAGGCCGTTAACAAAAGAAGAGGTCGGGGCCCGCGACGCAGCCGAAATAGAAAATTCCGATAAGGGCGGTCCGATTGCTATGGCTGATTATTCATTGTTAAATAACTCCGACTTAGGTGATTTGCACAAACAAATCAATAGGCTGGAATTATAAATATTGAAATAAGTTTAGTTCTTTAACAACTGGAGGCGTTATGGAAATCGTTCTTGGAATTTTGGAAAATATCAAGATATTCTTTTTGTGTCTTCTTGTTATTTTTTTTGTTGTTAAGGGGAAGTGCACAAGAAGGGAAATGATAGACGCAATAACTGGCGCTTTATTGCTCTTTGCTTGCGTCGGTTGGGCAAAAATCGCCAACAATACAATCTTTAACCATGGAGAATGGGGAAAAGAATATCTTAATATAATATTTTGTTCAATCAGTCTGCTAATCATTGTCCCAAGGATTTTTGAGTCTTGGCTGGCGGCAGGAATATTTTTAACATCAATTCCTTTGCTGATGTTTGTCGGCAGATTATTTTGGGAAAACTTATTTTTCCTTAAGATAAAAGGTTTTGTTGTTAATTTTGCCGGAACAATTTTTTTCCTTCTTATTTTTATTTTTCTTTTTAAAAAAGGAGAAAAAAAATGGAAAAAAAGCAAGGATTCGGAATTTTGACGCTACTGGCAATTTTAACGCTATTTTCCTTTGCATCCATGCAAAAATTTTTTGTAACTTTTTTTATTAACCAAGTATATATCTTTTGCTTCGTCATGAGGCAAATGATGAAGCCTTAAAAAAACAGCCGGAATGCTCTACGCACTCCGGCTTTATTTATTCCTCTTCTATTTCTACTTCCAACGGCGGTTCGCCGTATGGATGTTCAACTACCCAAACACCATAAAAAGTTCCACTGCCGAGAGGTTCTTCATCTCCCTTCAAAACAGCTGACTCTGACGATCTGGTGTAAGGGACTGGCCTTGAGCTGCCATCTATTTTACAAAAAACATGCTTAAACAGCTCTCCTTTTCTCGCCGTTTCTCTTTTTTGGGCTTGTTTTTCAGAATAAAAAAAGAACATTTTCCCCCCTTCATTTTTCAAATTCAATTTATTAAAAAAAATTATCATTAAAATTAAATTTTGTCAAAAATTACTTGATTTTAACCATTGCGCATAGTAATATTAAATTATAACTTATTTTTTAAATATACAATATATGGAATATGATGTCATTATCGGCCTGGAAATCCACGCCGAACTCAAAACAAAATCAAAAATGTTCTGCCGTTGCAGCAATAAAGCTGAAATTGGCGAAAAACCAAACTCCAGAACCTGCCCGATCTGTCTCGGACACCCGGGAACTCTCCCCTATCCGAACCGCGAAGCCATCGACTGGATAATGACCCTTGGATTGGGTTTGCACTGCCGAATCAACGAATATTCCAAATTTGACCGCAAAAATTATTTCTATCCCGACCTACCAAAAGGCTATCAGATTTCGCAATTTGAATTGCCGTTCTGCGCCGATGGCTGGCTGGATGTTGATGGCGAAAAAGTCGCCGTGACCCGCATTCATTTGGAAGAAGACACGGGAAAATCCACGCATTTATCTGGTAAGGATTATTCTTTAGTTGACTTAAATCGCGCCGGCACTCCTTTGGCGGAATTGGTTACCGAGCCGGTTATTAAATCCGCCGAGCAGGCCAAAAAATTCGGCTGGCGCTATCAGCAGACTTTGCGCTATCTGGGAATTTCCAATGCCGATATGGAAAAAGGTGAAATGCGCTGCGAAGCCAATATTTCCATTCAAGAAAAAGGCAAATGGGAATATCTTGGTAATTGCGAGATCAAACCGATTGGCGATTATAGATTGAATCCAAAAATAGAAGTTAAGAATATCAATTCTTTCAAGGCCATGGAAAAGGCCATTCTTTATGAAATAGAAAGACAAAAAAAAGCTTTGGCCGACGGCGAGGAATTAAAACAAGAAACTCGCGGCTGGGATGAGAATTCCGGCAAGACGGTTCACCAGCGCTTCAAAGAAACTTCCGCCGACTATCGCTACTTTCCGGAACCGGACATTCCACCTATAAAAACTTCCGGACAAAAAATTGAAAAGCTTAAAGCCCGCTTAATAGAATTACCGGCTGAGAAAAAGGCGCGCTTTATGTCTGAATACGGTTTTGATTCCGAAACCGCCGAAATCTTGATCAATGACAAAAAATTAGCCGACTATTCCGAACATGTCGTTTCCGAATTAGAAGAATGGATCAACTCTACCGGCGACACTTGGGAAAGACAAAAAAATAAATTATCCAAACTTTCGGCCAACTGGCTCGTAGGCGAACTTTTCAAACACTTAAACGCCAACGGCCAAACAATTGCCGATATCAAAATCACGGCTGAGAATTTCGCCGAATTAATGACCTTGGTCTATCAAGACAAAATCAACTCATCGGCGGCGCAAAAAATCCTTGAGGTGATGTATGAAAAAGGCGGCGACCCGACAAACATCATGGACGATATGGGCCTGCAGCAAATGGACGACTCGGTAGCCCTTGAAGCTGTCATCAAAGAAGTCTTAGAAAAAAATCTAGCTCAAGTCGAACAATACAAGGCCGGCAAAACCAATGTCGCTCAATTCCTTGTCGGACAAGTTATGGTCGCAACCAAGGGCAAAGCGAATCCGAAAAAAGCGCAAGAACTTTTGGGAAAAATGCTAAATGGTTAATGCTAAATGCTAAATTTTTTGTATTATGAGCAAAACAGTTTATATAATTCCCGGATTTGCAGAAAAAGCTGAAGACAAAAAAAGATACGGCAAAATAATTAAATTTTTCGAAGAAAAAAAATTTAAAGTAATACCAGTAAAAATCACTTGGAAAAGAAAAGTAATGACTGATTATGTTGAGCAATTTCTATGCAGTTTTAAAAAAAATCCAAGTGAAAAAATTTACCTCTTTGGATTTTCTTTTGGCGCAGTTATAGCATTATTATCTTCTTTAAAAATAAAACCTGAAATATTAATTCTTTGCTTCCTATCCCCTTTTTTTAAAGAAGACATACCTTTAACGAAAAAATCTTGGAAAAAAATAATCGGCAAAAAAAGAATTGCGGATTTTAAAAAATATTCTTTTAACGAAATTGCTAAAAAAATAGAATATAAAACTTTTTTAATCGCCGGGGATAAAGAAGGTTTAGAGGTCGATAGAAGAATTAAGAGTGCTAAAAAATTAATAAAAAACAGCGAATTGATTATAAGTAAAAACTCCAAGCACAATATCTCCCAAAAAGAATATATAAAAACCATCGAGGAAGTTATCATGAAATTATAGATAAAAATAATTCTTTCTAAAATTCTATATTCTCGCCTGCGCGGAAATAACACAATATGGAAAAACCTTTAATCTCCGTCATCATCCCCTGCCGGAACTCGGCCAAAAACATCAGAATACCAATAGAAGCCATGCTCTCGCAGACCTACAAAAATATTGAAATAATCCTCGTTGACGACAATGGCGAGGATGATTTATTCTCTGCCGTCAAACCTTATCTTGACAAATATTCCTTTATAAAATATTTCCGCTTGCCCGAAGACGATAAAGAAAGGAAAAACGCCAGCGGCGTGGATATAAACGCCGGCTGGATGGCGCGCAACTACGGCGTGGAAAAATCCTCCGGAGGGATTATCACCTTTCAAGATGATGACGACGGCTCCTGCGCCAACCGCCTGGAGTCCCAATATGCGCTGATGGAAAAATACCAAGTCAAACACGTCACCGTTGATTGGCAAAAATATCACGAAAAATATCTCGGCAAAATTCTTTCTTATGAATTGACCGGCAAAGACATCGTTAGCGCCGAAGAAATTTTGAAACTGGCCCAAAAGACCGGCCCGAAACTTTTCAAATGTCCTTTTGCCAAAAACGAAAACAGTAACCCGCTAAAAAAATTCCTGTATAATCTGGAAAGAAAACATTTGCGCAAATGGGATTTTTATCCAGGAACCGCCGGCGCGCCAATGGTCAAACGCGAAGTCTTTGACAAATGCCGCTTCCGTCAATTATACGAACGCACCCGCCCGGGGAAAACCGGCCGCGGCGCTGACCGCGATTTTGATTTTTGGGTGGCGGAAACTTTCAAAAGCAGCCTGGCAGCCAAAATTCCGCTATACTTATGGAAAAAAAATTTTTGACAATTATAATTATAAAAAAGAAAAATATAAACCAAAATAATGTCCATATTTTTGCAGGCGACTAATTTAAGCAAACAATACTCAGGCCAGAAAATATTTTCCGGCCTGACTTTTACTGTGCGCGAAAAACAAAAGATCGGCGTTATCGGTCGCAACGGCGCGGGCAAATCAACTTTGTTTAGAATTCTAACCGGCGAAGAAGAAGCCGACGACGGAAAAATAATCATCGGCGATGAAGCAAAAATCGGCTACTTAAAACAAGACGATGATTTTACCATCGACGAAACCGCTTTGGAATATTTAAAAAGATCAAGCAGCCGCGAAGATTGGACAATAAAAAAACTGGCCTCAAAATTCCAGCTGGACGAAGAAAAACTCAGCCAAAAAGCCAGCGGATTGTCTGGCGGCTGGCGGATGCGTTTAAAAATAACTGCGATGCTCTTGGATGAGCCAAATCTATTCTTACTTGATGAACCGACGAATTATCTTGACCTAAGCACGCTTTTGCTTCTGCAAAATTATTTGCAATCATACAATGGAAGCTTCTTGATAATTTCTCATGACCGAGAATTTCTTAAAAAAACTTGCGAAGAAACACTGGACATCTCCCCTACCGGCTGTTATCACTATCCGGGGAATATCGAAAGCTATTTGGTATTTAAAGAACAAAAATTATCCACCGCGATAAAAGCCAATAAAAGTCTGGCGCGGCAACAGGAGCATTTAAAAGAATTTGTTGATCGTTTTCGCTCCAAGGCCTCCAAGGCTAAACAAGCTCAAGCCGTGATCAGAAAAATAAATAAGCTGGAAGAAAAAAGAATTACAATAGAACACAAGGCCGGAATAACAAGAATTAATATTCCGCCGGTGCCGAAGCGTCATAATTTTGCCTTAAGAATTAAAAATATGACCATCGGCTACGGCGAGAAAGCCATTGTTTCCAATATTGATTTTGATCTGCCGGCCGGAGAGAAAATCGCAATTTTAGGTATGAACGGCCAAGGCAAGACTACTTTACTTCGAACTCTGACCGGATTCTTGTTTCCACTGAAAGGCTCTTTCCACTGGTCAACCAATTCCAATGTCGCCTATCACGGCGCTGACCCGATAGACAATCTGACCGCCAAAGAACAGGTTGGAGAATATTTGCGCCGCGTGGCCAAGGTCGATGTAAAAACCGAGCAAGTCTTAAAAATGGCCGGAGATTTTTTATTTCGTGCCGATGACTTAAAAAAGTCCATTGGAATTTTATCAGGTGGCGAAAAATCACGCCTGCTTCTTGCCGGGATATTATTATCTAAACCAGACATTCTTGTCTTGGACGAACCGACATGCCATCTTGATTTTGAAACTGTCGAAGCCTTGGGCGAAGCCTTGATGAAATTTAACGGCACAATTCTTTTTACCAGCCACGACAGAACTTTTAGCAATTTGATAGCGACAAGCATTTTAGAAATCAAAGATGGCCAAGCTAAACAACGCTTAGAAAATTACGAAGAATATGTAGAAGAATTAGAAGAAGAATTGATCGAAGCCGAAAAATCAATTGTAAAGAAACCAAAAAAATCACCGACTCGCGACGATGATTATTTGAAGAAGAAAGCAGCGCAAAAAGAAGCTTTGGCTATAGAGAAAAAACTGGAGAAGCTAAATTTAAAACAATTAGAACTTCTGCAATATTTCTTAGAGAATCCTACCAACTATGACCCGGCCAAAGCTAAAGAGCTGGAAGAAGTTAAAAAAATGATCGCCGAAAAAGAAGACGAGTGGCTGGAGAATTTATCATTTTAACAAAAACAAGCTTATTAACCTCAGCGCTTCTTCTCTGTTTTCCACCCAATTTATTCTTCTCTTCTTTTCCCAACGCTTAAACCAAGTTATTTGTTTTTTAGCGAATTGATTAATGGCGCAATCAAGTAATTCCACCATTTGATCATAATCTATTTTTTCTTGCAGATATTGCGAAATAAATTTATATTCCAAACCAAATTCGGCCAATCGCTCCCAAGAAAGTCCTTTCTTACCGTGCAGATCGGAAACTTCTTGTATCATCCCCTCTTTTTCTATGCGATCTATAAGACGCTTATGAATTCTTTCAGCTAAAATCTCTTTGGGGAAAGTCAGTCCAATAAGTAAAAAATTATATTTGTCATTTTCGCCATAAAACCCTCCCTGCCTCGAAATACCGAGGCACCACTCCACAGGAGGGGAACTAAATACTTCTATATATCTAATCAATCTTCTTTTATTATTCTTATCACTATTATTTAATTTTTCTGCAAAGGCAGGATTTTTTTTCTCAAGTTCCGCAAATAAATCTTGCGCGGTTTTTTCTTCTAGCTTCTCGCGCAAACCTTCATCAGGCTTAATATTTGCCAGTTGATAATTCTCAACTACTGCTTCCAAGTACTGTCCGGAACCGCCGACAATTATCGGCAATTTACCTCTTTGCAAAATATCTTCAATCGCGACGAAAGCAGCTTTTTGATAATCAGCCACAGAATATCTTTCCTTAGGGTCAGCAACATCTATTAAATGATATTTTACCTCTCCATATTCGGCTAAATCTTTGCCGGAGCCGATATCCAGGCCGCGATAAACTTGGCGGGAATCAGCTGAAATTATTTCGCCATCCAATCGGAGGGCCAAATCAACCCCCAGCGAAGTTTTACCAGAGGCGGTTGTGCCAAGAATAACAATTATTTTATTTTTTAAATTTTTTGACATTTTAAAATCTTCCCTGAAAAGGAAATTTTATATTAATTCGCCTTCCAGACAAAAATCCTTAGCCTTACTTATTTTAACCGAAACGAACTTCCCAACCAAATTTTTATTGGCTGGGGCGGAAAATACCACGGTTTTATTCTGACCGCTTTTGCCAAGCCATCGGCCTTTTCTATTCCGCTCATTAACTAAAACAACCACTTCCCGTCCGATAAATTTTTTACCGTTTTTCAGGGCGGTTTGGCGCAAAATCGTATCTAATTCTTGTTCACGCCGTTTTTTTTCATCCGCTGAAATGCTATCTTTCATTTTATAAGCAGCCGTTCCTGGCCGCGGGGAAAATTGCGAAATATAGGCCATATCATAACCGACTTTTTTCATCAATTTAGCGGTATTATTAAATTGCGCCTTGGTCTCACCCGGAAAACCGACGATTACATCGGTTGATAAACTTATTTCCGGATTGGCTTTTTTTATTTTTTCAACAAGAGATAAATAATGTTTGGAGGTGTACTTGCGATTCATCGCCGCAAGCACCTTATCGTCTCCGGATTGAAAGGGTAGGTGAATATGTGGAGCAAAATGTCCGCCGGAAGTTGCGATTTTTATCAGATTATCATCCATGTCTTTCGGGTGGCTGGTGGAAAAACGGATCCAGTGCTTTCCCGGCAACTCTCCAACCGCCTTAAGAAGCTCGGGAAATGATATTTTTTCGCCAACTTTTTTATCGGCAAAATATTTTTTATCTTTTTTTGTGCAAAAAGAGAGATAACTGTTTACATTCTGAGCAATCAGACACATCTCTTTATAATCTTTTTTTATAAAATTTTCAACCTCAGAAATCACCTCAAAGGCCGGACGATAAACTTCGCGACCTCGCGCATAAGGAACGACGCAATAAGAGCAAAAATTATTGCAACCATTTCCAATCGGAATATAAACGGAAAATTTGGAAACTGTTTTTGGTTCAATATTTAAATAATCTTTTTTAGTAAATACCTTCTTTTTTAAACCAAGTTTTTTATAAAAATTTGGCAATTCACGAATCGGCAGCCAAATATCAACTTTATTTTTTAAACGTTCAACAACATCCTTCCTTCCCGCCAGACAACCGGCTAAAATAATCTTTGCATTCTTATTGTCTCCTTTTATGGTCGGAATCAAGCCGTAATTGCGATCTTCGGCGCCTTGACGGATCCCGCAAGTATTCAAAACAACAATTCCGGCTTCTTGACGGTTTTTAGCCTTTTTAAAACCATAAAATTCCAAATAAGAAGCGATTCTCTCGCTGTCGGCGTAATTCATTTGGCAGCCGATTGTTATAATATAATAAGTCTTTCTCATTTTTTTATAACCAAAATTCCGCTTTAAGGCGGAATTTTGAATAACGCGCTCGGTAAAAATAAATTTAATTTTTAATTTTTTTGACCATTTCGTCAAGCTCGCTGTCCCCTGAAAAATCAATTATTATTTTTCCGCCGCGATTTTCTCGCTTAATAACGGTTTTGGCGGAAAAAAATGAACGGAAAGCGGCCTCACGGATATTATCAGCTGGATTTTCTTTTATTCTTGATTCTTTCGTCCCACCCAATCTTCTGACTTGGGCTCCAGTTTCCTTGACAGTCCAATTATTCTGCACTATTTTTCTAAAAATGTCCATTTGCCGAATCGGATTTTCCACCCCCATTAAATAAACAGCGTGAGCCTCTGTAAGCTGACGTCGAGCCAAAGCGTCGCGGATTTCTTCCGGTAAAGACATTAAACGCATTGTATTAGAAACTTGCGGGCGAGACTTCCCCAGCCGCCTGGCTGTTTCTTCGACGGTTAGATTAAAATCATCCATCAGCTGGCGATAGGCCATGGCTTTTTCAATCGGATTTAAATCAGAGCGCTGAATGTTCTCCACCAAAGCTATTTCTAATTTTTTCTGTTCATCATAATCTCGGACAACAACCGGAACTTTTTTTAAATCAGCCATCTTAGCGGCTCGCAAGCGGCGCTCGCCGGCGATTAATTCATAGCGCTCCCCTTTTTTAATTACAACCAGCGGCTGAATAACGCCATATTCCTTTAAAGACTGGGCTAATTCGGAAATATCCGAGTCGTCAAAATACTGGCGCGGCTGGCGCGGATTCGGATCAATTATATCGGTTTCAATCTCAAAATAACCTTTTTCGCCCCCATCTGGTGAAAACAGTGGACGATACTCGTCTTCGCCAATAATAGCATTGGCGGATTCTTTGTTTGTTTTTTGGGGAATTAATGAAGACAACCCCCTTCCTAAACCGTAAGACATAAAAATTTAATAATAAATGATGAGTGATTTTCTCAAAAATTTTTTTAAACTATTATAAATTTTATAGTTTTCCTTCCAAGTCAATAACCTCGCGCGCCAAACGCTCATAAGCTTTGCCGCCCTTTGAACCCTTATCATAATGGAGAATGGAACGACCGTAAGATGGCGCTTCGGCCAAACGGACGGAACGCGGTATAACGGAACGAAAAACTTTGTTGGGAAAATATTGATATAATTCCCCCATTACTTGGGATGACAACTTATTACGCTGATCAAACATCGTAATCACCGCGCCCATAATCCCTAAGCTGGGCTTTAAATTATTTTGTACCAAATTGATTGTTTCCAACAACTGACCTAGACCTTCCAAGGCATAATATTCGCTCTGAATCGGAATTAAAACTTCGTTGGCCGCTACCAGACTGTTAACCGTCAAAAGCCCCAATGACGGCGGCGCATCAATTATTAAATAATCATATTCATCTTTAATAGCTTCTAATAATCTTGCTAAACGGAACTCACGATCATCTACGGAAACTAACTCTACGCCGGCACCGGCCAAAGACGGAGTTGACGGCGCCACATTATAATGATCATGTTTGGTCCTTTTTATAACTTCGGAAATATGTTTTTGATCAATCAGGGCATCGTAAAGACCGCAATCCAGTTCGCGCGGATTTATACCTATTCCGGAAGTGGCGTTACCTTGCGGATCAACATCGATAAGCAACACATGCTTGCCAAAATTAGCCAAATAGGCCCCCAGGTTAACAGCCGTGGTGGTTTTGCCTACTCCCCCTTTTTGGTTGACAACGGCAATAATTTTACCCATACCAAAAAATCTTAACTTTAAACTTTAAAATAAATTATATACATATTATATATAATTTTAACCTTCTCCGCAACTGTTTAAATTTGACAAAAAAAGAAGCATTATCTATAATCAAAATATAAAAACAATGTTCAAAAAAACTTGTTTTTTTAAAATTAAAACTTATCTCGGGCATATGGCGGAACTGGCAGACGCGCACGACTCAAAATCGTGTGGGAGCAATCCCATGTGGGTTCGATTCCCACTTTGCCCACCAACAAAAACAACCCAAAACCTTGGGTTGTTTTTGTATATTGCTATCATGGGGGGATAGAATTAGCCGGAAGCGAAGTTGGATTTACGAGGGAATGAGCCATAACAAATCGGCGGCGCCGCCGGACAAAAAATGAAGACTATAAAAAATGCAACTAAACAATTTAATTGCATTTTTTATTTCTATTTTTT
>CAZALZ010000007.1:0-13793 GCA_964486475.1 uncultured Gammaproteobacteria bacterium
TTCCACTTATAAAGTGAGAAAATATTTTATTTATTCTTTTACTTGAATTTTAATTTTATCAGTTAAAACCGGGGCTTTTTTAATGAATGACGGCCAAAAAACCAATTCAAAACCGGAAAATTTATCAAGATTACTAAGATAATCTTTAATTTGAGCTTCGTTTAAGCCGATTATTTTTTTGCGATCCAATACATCACCGGCCTCTCTTGGCACAGCATAACCAGCAAAATCAAGATCAATATCAGCTTCGCCTTTTTCAAAATCAGCGTCAACCAAACTAAATTCCATTTTTTCATCATCTAGTGATGAAATTTTCATATCATCAGCCAAGGAAGTTTCAAATTTCTTTTTAGCCAGAATATTCACAACAGCTTGGCTAAAGGCCACAAGCTTCACTTTCATTGAAGCTGAAATTTTGAAACTTTCAGCTTCCTGGCCGGATTTGACATCCGCACTGGCCCTAAAAGAAGACTCGTCGGAAGATAAAACCACTTCATCAAACCCTTTATAATCTTGGCTTAATTTTTCGTTAACCTCGTTCACAAGGGAAGTCTTTAAATCTTTCAAGGCCATATCTATATCTATCTGCTCCACAAATTTTTTTATTTGCCGTTTATAGACAAAAGGTTCTTTATTCTCGGCGTAAACCTTTTCTTGCAAACCAGCCCAAAGACCGGGAATGGTAAAACTGCCCGGAGCCATAGCCAGCTCCTCACTCGGCTCATCAGCGTAAATATCCGCTTCAATCCGGCCGTTAGCCGGAATAGTAACTTCCTTTTTTAAACGAAACAATTTCCCGTCAGGACTTAAAAGTCTGGTTGTCGCTACCAAGGTTTTATTTTCAAAGGTATTATTTATCAAAGTAACACTGCCGATTATCTCGTGGCCTAAAATTTCTTCTCCGCTGGTTTTGTAAACATTCTCTTTCTTAACCTCTAATTCTTCAACCGAACCCAAGATATAATCCTCGCCCGCTTCAAGAGAATTTTTTTGCTCGTCATAAACTTTAAAAGAAACGCTGCTCACGATTCTCTCCTTCTTCGGTTCAATTCTAATAGTTAGTTTGACAAAATAAAGATAAAAAACCGCAAACAGAAGAACTGTTGTTAAAAATAAAAAACTTAAGGCAATATTTCTATAAAGCCCGGGGGATGGCTTGTTTTCTCCGTCGCTTTTTTTCTTTTTATCTTTATTATTCTTACCTTCTTTATAAACTTCAATTTCTTTTTTTGCCTTATTTTTTCTATCTTCCAATAAAAAATCTTTATTTAAACTGCGGCGAATAAAACCGCTTCCCCTGCTACCATTTTCCGTTTTTTTAGTGTTAGAAAGATTATCTCTTCTCTCAACAATAGCCTCCTCGCTCTTGCTATTTTTGAGAGGAAAACCACTATCAACCACTCGAACCGACAGTTTAACTTTCTTGGGTTTTTTAACGGTAGAAGATTTCGGTTCTAAAAATTCTTTTTCCGTTTTTTTTCTTTTTCCGGATGCGGCCATAGCCCCGGCTGAAGATTTTGCAGGAACCATATTTTACAAAGCGCCGTCCTGTGAAACTGAAAATATTAATAAGCGATATTTCACAAAACGCCACGGCGGGAATAAGTTATATTTCAATTATAATAAATTTTTCATCTTTCGTCTATCGCTATCCGGCTATTGTTATCGCCTCACCTAATTCTTTATCGAGATAACCGCGCAAAGCATCTGAATTATTAACCCTAAAAGCCGTTTCAATGATTTTTGCCCCGCCTTGTCCGGTTATTTTAAAATAAACCTTGCTCTCTCCGATATTTTGCGACATCGCCTCGCGCAATCTGGCGGATTCTTGCTCGGTTAAAACACGATTAATTATTATTTTGAGAGGGGTTTGGGGAAAAAAATTCTTTGAAGAAGATTCGGCGACTATCGACACCCTGCTTTGGCTATTGCCACCATCTTCTCCGCGCCTATAAAAATTATTTCTATTTTTAACTTCTATTTTCTTAAAGGCGTCAATGGATTCATTGAAATTTTCAAGGGAAATTATCGCCGCCTTATCCGCTAAAAACTTTATTTCATTGTCTTTATCAGAAACCTTCCCTTGGCAAATTATCGCTTTTCCTTCACCCCAAAGACTGGCGGTTTTTTCCAGAAGCGTCGGGAATACCAGCACTTCGGTTGACGCGCTGTCATCTTCCAGTTTCACGAACAACATCGCTTTATTGCTCTTAGTGATAATTTTTTTTACAACGGTTATAATCCCAGCCAAACGAACGTTCTCATCATTGAGGCGGAAAGACAGCTGATTAATCGGCGTAATATAATCCCCCAGCAATTTTTTATAATCGCGAAAAGGATGCTCGGTGATATAAAGCCCGAGAAGTTCTCTCTCCCAAGAAAGCCTTTCTTGCCGATCGGCTTTGGCTTGCTCCCTAAATTGCGGGCGCGGAGTTTTTATTTCTCCGCCGCCAAAAAGACTTGCCTGCCTGTTGTCACGCGAACGGCTTACTTCTTTGTTAAAATCCAAAAGTGTTTCTATATTAGCCAGAAGAAGCCCGCGATCATCAAATTGATCCAAAGCCCCCGCTTTTACCAGCGATTCTAAAGATTTCTTATTCATATCGCGGTCAACGATTCTTTCCAAAAAATCATAAACATCTTTGTAGCGGCCATTAGTCTTTCTTTCTTTTATTATAACTTCAACAATATGCCCGCCGACATTTTTTACGGCATTCAATCCGAAGCGAATAAATTCCTTATTATTTTTTTCTCCCGAAACAACAGTAAAAGAAGCGAATGATTCGTTAATATCTGGTGCTAAAACCTGAATACCCATCGCGCGGCACTCCTCTATCTCAATGGCAATACGATCGGTATCCTGCTGATCGGAAGTTAAGAGCGCCGCCATAAATTCCGCCGGATAATGCGCTTTGAGATAAGCGGTTTGATAACCAATAACAGCATAACAGGCGGCATGAGAGCGATTAAATCCATATCCGGCAAACGGCTCGATAAACGAAAAAACTTTTTCGGCCAACTCCTTATTAATACCATTCTTAACGCAACCCTCAACAAACTTTTCTTTTTGTTGCGCTAAGAGTTCTGGAATTTTCTTACCCATGGCTTTGCGCAAAACATCGGCTCCGCCCATTGTGAAGCCGGCCAAAGAACGGGCGATTTCCATCACCTGCTCTTGATAAATAGCCACCCCATAAGTCTTATCCAAAATAGATTGCAACTTTGGGTGCAAATATTGAACTTTTTTTCTCCCGTGTTTCCCGGCGATATAATCAGGTATCCATTCCATCGGCCCCGGACGATATAAAGCAACCATAGCGATAATATCTTCTAAAATTGTCGGTTTTAATTCTTTCAAATATCTTTTCATACCAGAAGATTCAAACTGAAAAACGCCGGTTGTTTCACCGTCCTGAAACAATTTATAAGTAAGTTTGTCGTCTAATGGCAAATCGTCAATATTAATATCATTTCCCTTGGTTTTTCTGATAATATTCAGGGCTGATTCAATAATGGTCAAATTTTTCAGGCCTAAAAAATCCATCTTCAAAAGCCCCAGTTCTTCAACCGGATGGAGAGAATATTGGGAGACAACGGTCATATCGGAAGATGAAGCATATTGCACCGGCATATACTCCGTAACCGGATCGCGCGTAATAACCACGCCGCAGGCATGAACAGAAGTGTGGCGAGACACACCTTCTAAGCGCAAGGCATAATCAATTATTTTTTTTGCCTGCGGATCTTTATTATAAAAATCTTTAAACTCCTGAACATTTTCCAGAGCCTCTGACAAGTCGGTGAACATTGGGATTGTTTTCGCCAATTTATCGCAAAAATCATAGGGAACATCTAAAACACGCCCGACATCTCGTATTGAAACACGAGCGGCAATCGTCCCAAAGGTAATAATTTGTGCTACATGATCTTTTCCGTATTTTCTTTCGACATAGCGGATTACTTCATCGCGGCGAGTGTCGGCGAAATCAGTATCAATATCGGGCATGGAAATGCGCTCCGGATTTAAAAATCTTTCAAAAAGCAAATCATATTGCAAAGGATCAAGATTGGTTATACCGATCAAGTAGCAAACCAGAGAGCCGGCCGCCGAGCCGCGCCCCGGACCGACGACGATTTTATTGTTTTTCGCCCAATTGATAAAATCAGCGACAATTAAAAAATAAGAAGGCCAGCCCATTTTTTTAATTACTGACAACTCATAATCCAGCCTCTCTCTGCATACCTGATCAATTTCTTCATACGTCTTTTTAAAACGCTTAACCAAACCTTCGCGAGTTAATTTTTCCAAATAAGAAAATTCGTTAAATCCTTCCGGCACTCGGAAAAACGGAAGCTGGATCTTCCCCAATTCTATCTCCACGTCGCACATTTCAGCTATTTTTAAAGTATTGGAAATCGCTTCGGGATTATCTGAAAAAGAGGCGACCATTTCGTTGTTGGGGCGCATGGAAGCGTCGAGATCCATCATACTCATACGGTCTTCATCTTCTTTTTTTTTCTTATTCTGCAAGCAAAGCAAAATATCTTGCGCCTCCGCATCTTCTTTTTTTAAATAATGAACGTCGTTTGTTGCCACCAAAGGGATGCTTAATTCTTTTGATATTTTTATTAAAGCAGAATTCAATTCCGGCTGGCCTTCCAAATTGGGATGATTTTGGATTTCCAGATAAAAATTTCCCTGTCCGAAAAGTTCGTTATATTCCAAAATCCTTTTTTTAGCTTTATCTTCCTGTCCCGATCTTATTAAACGGGGAATTTCTCCGCCCAAACAAGCCGTGCAGCAAATCAAGCCTTCGGCATATTTGCTTAAAATCTCCCAATCAATCCGCGGTTTATAATAGAACCCTTCCAGGTGGGCGGTTGTAACAAGTTTTAAAAGATTTTTGTAACCGATTTTATTTTTGGCTATCAATAGAATATGGCGATTGGAGCGATCTTCGACAGTTTCCTTTTTATGCAAATCTGGCGCCATGTAAAGCTCGACCCCGATTATCGGCTTGATTCCTTCTTTTTTGCAAGCCTGATAAAACTCAATCACTCCGTACATTGTGCCATGATCGGTTATAGCTACGGCCGGAGAACCTTGTTCTTTTGCAAACTTAACCAACTCCTTGATCTTAGTCAGACCGTCAAGAAGAGAATAATGAGTATGGACATGGAGATGGACAAAAGACATTTTTTATATTTTAAATATAAAAATAAGCATAAACGGAACAAACCGCAAAATGCTTTTTATTTAAAAGCTCTTCTCCCATATTAACACTTCCCGCCGATAAAAAAAAGAGGGTGAAACCCTCTATTTTACAAATATTTTAAAGTTTTCCCAAATCCAAATAGTCGTCGAATTTTATTTGTTTAACAAAATCTTCCATATGAGAGATCATTATTATTGCACCTTCATATCTATCTATCGCTTCAGCTATTACCGGTAAATGGCGAAAATTTATGTGATTGGTCGGCTCGTCTAAAATTAAAATTCCCGGTTGCATCAAAGAAAGGCGAGCAAAAGATAATAATCCTTTTTGACCCTCGGATAAATCGGAAACCTTATAACCCATCAAATCGCCTGTTATTAAAAATCCGGCTGACACCGAGCGCATTTTCTGCTCATCGTTTTCCAAGTCCATAGCGCTTTTTAAAGACTCGAAAACAGTCTGATTAAAATCTAAATTGGAAAAATCCTGGCTGTAATAGCCGATTCTGGCTCCAGGGACAATTTTGGCACCTTCGTGTTTGCCGGAAACCAAGCTGCGCAAAAAAGTGCTCTTGCCAATGCCGTTCGGCCCAGAAACCAATATGTGAGAATTTTTATGAAGAATTTTGTTAACATTTTTTTTTACCGGTTCGTGGTTTTTTATTATCCTAACAAAATCAATTGTAATTATTTCTCCCCCAAGATTTTGAGCGGGAATATCAAACGAACGGATAGTCTTATCCTCCCGCCGCACATCAACTTTTTCTTCCTCCATTTCTTCTGTTTCTTCACGCATTTTTTTAGCCAGTTTGCGCATCTTCCCTCCTTTGTTGGAAAAAAAATTAACTTTTTCCTTGCGGTCCTTAATAGTCTTTTCCAATTGGGCGTTTTTCATCACCTCCCTTTCAATGCGCCGACCAATCTCTTCCACTACGTCGTAATAATTACCGATATAAGTTTCGATTTTTTTAGTAAAGACGTCTAAATAGATAACACCTTCAGTAAAAATATTCAAAAAATCGGCATCATGGGAAATCACTATAACAGTCTTGTCATAAGACAAGAGAAAACTTATCAGATTGTCTATCCCCGCTGAATCCAAATTATTCGTCGGCTCGTCTAAAAGCAAGATGTCGGGATTTTGTATTAGGGCGAAAGCTAAAAGCAAGCGCGCCTGTTGACCGCCGGACAAATCTTTAATTCGACGATCTGTCGGAACATCAAAATTAACAGCTTCCAAAACTTTTGCTATCTGGCTCTTTATATTAGTCGGGGGAATTTCAAAGGCTTCTTTAAAATAATCTTCAACCGTCAAATCAAAATATTTTCTTGACATAACCTGATCAGCCGCACCGATAGTCGCGCCGTCGATTATATTGACATTACCGGATTTTGGTTTTAATTCACCTTTAATTAAAGAGAAAAGAGTGCTTTTCCCCGCCCCATTCTGTCCCATTAAGGTTATTTTATCTCCTCGGCGAACATTAAACGACGCCGCGTCCAAAATCGGCTTTTTATCACGATATTCAAAAGTAACCCCATCAAAACTTAAAATAATTTGTTCGGCCATATTTTTATTAAAAAATCCGCCAGTCTGACGGACTTAAACAATCATAAATTATCATAAAGAATTATTTATGTCAATAAAATTAATTTTTACGCAAAATCGGAATCTATCAGAATATTATTTTATTTCCAAGAAATTCAAAAAAATTTTCAGCTCCTCCCCGCCTATTTCGCGGAATTTATTAGGATATAGCCGGCCGATTTTAATATTCATAATTCTAACTCTTTTCAATCCGACGACTTTTTCTCCGAGAACTTCGCACATCCGGCGGATCTGGCGCTTTTTCCCCTCGGTTAAAATTATTGAAAAACTTTTAGTATTGATTCTTTTAACTTGGCATTTTCTGGTTTCATGGCCATCGTCAATTCTGACTCCGCTTGATATTTTTTTTAAAAAAATATCTTTAACCGGCCGGCTCAGCTCCACTTCATATTCTTTTTCATGGAAAAAAATCGGGTTAAGCATCTTGTCTGTTATCCGCCCGTCATTGGTTAAAATTATTAAACCGCAAGAATCCTTATCTAAGCGGCCTATTGGAAAAACCTTTTCTTTAAAATAAAAAATATCAGCAATGCTTTTTTCCCCCTTGCTTGGGCTGTGCGTAATAACGCCGCGCGGCTTGTTATAGGCTAAATAAATAAAATTTTTCCGGCAATTAACCTCTATTTTGTCATTTTTTTCAACCATTTGTCCTGGTTCGGCCGTTTGGCCGTTTATTTTTATTTTACCGGATTTTAAAAGCCTATCAGCCTCTTTGCGGCTGGAAATTTTTTTTAAAGCTAAATATTTATTAATAATAACGGGGTATTTTATTTGTTCTGACATACTGATATTTTACCATAACAAAAAGCCTCGGTTAAGAGGCTTTTTGCGCTATATCAAATTTCGCAAAATGATATTAGTTTCTCCAACCACCGCGAGAACCGCCGTTGTTGCGGTCAAAACTGCGGCGAGGACGATCCTCCATAGGTCTGGCTTCGCTAACGCGAACAGCGCGACCGTCGATTTCTTTGCCGTCAATGGCGGCAACAGCGTTGGCAGCTTCTTCATCAGAAGCCATTTCAACGAAACCGAAACCTTTGGAACGGCCGGTCATTTTATCCATAATCACCATGGCTGATTCAACAGAACCAGCGGCAGCGAAAGCTTCTTTTAAAGAATCTTCGTTGGTGGAATAGGACAAATTTCCGACATATAATTTCTTTCCCATTTTTCTTTTCGCTTGGAATTATCTCGAAAAATCAAGATAATCCTTAAATTAATTTATGAGGCGACCTTTCGTTTCCCTTGCCTCTTGCGAAGAAAGAAAAACTCATTAGAAGCTATTTAAAGCTTCTTTTTAACTCACATTTAAAGTATAGCCTATTTTACAATAAAAGTCAATAACCGCGCCAAATAAGCTATTCGGCCGTTATCCCATTAACAAAACTCGGAATATTATTTAGCCATATTTTATTATAAAATCTATTTTTATCAACAGTCGGCGCACAAAAAATCACCTTGCTAAAAAACTCTAGTTGAGTTAAGATAAAACATACTAATTCTAACAACTTTATGTCAGGACAAGATATTATTAGTAAATTACCGCCGCAAAATATTGAAGCCGAGCAGTCGCTTCTCTCTTGCATTTTATTGGATAAAAATGCCATTGTTAAAATAATTGATACAATCTCTGAAAAAGATTTCTATAAAGACACTCATCGCCTAATATTCCAAACAGCCAAAGAATTATTTTCCCGGCAAGAACCGATTGATGTTTTAACTTTATCAAACAAACTTGAAGCGAAAAACCAATTAAATGCAATCGGCGGACGGACATATTTGGCGCAATTATCAAACTTTGTTTCAACCGCCTCAAATGTCGAGCATTACGCCAAAATAATCGGCCACAAAGCCATTCTGCGACGATTGTCGGCGGCGGCGGCGGAAATATCCGAATTAAGCTTTAATGAAGAAGATGATATCGATATTATTTTAGACGAGACGGAGAAAAAAATTTTTGACATTTCTCAAAATTATTCTAAAGGGGCTTTTCTCCCGATTGAAAGTCTATTGGCTCAAGCTTTTGAAAGAATAGATGAATTACATAAACAGGGGGGGAAACTCCGCGGATTGCCTACCGGATATGCCGATATGGACAATTTATTGGCTGGTCTGCAAAAATCCGATTTAATAATTTTAGCCGCCAGACCTTCCGTTGGGAAAACCTCTTTGGCTCTTGATTTGGCCAGACAAGTCGCCACCAAAACCAAAGAAACCGTGGCGGTTTTCTCTCTGGAAATGAGTAAGGAACAGTTGGTAGATAGAATGCTTTGTGCTCAAGCCGGAGTTTCTTTATGGAAAATGCGCACCGGGAACCTTTCCGATCGCGACAGTGAAAATGATTTTGCCAGAATCGGCGAAGCTATGGGGCAATTATCAGAGGCTGGAATTTATATAGACGATTCCTCTTCTTGCACCATAATGGATATTAGGGCTAAGGCCAGAAGATTAAAAATGGAAAAGGGGCTTGGTTTTATTGTTATAGATTATTTACAGTTAATGGAAGGACGCGGAAAATACGGCGATAATCGCGTTCAAGAAGTAGCGGAGATTTCCCGCGGACTAAAAGGAATCGCTCGCGAGCTTAATGTTCCGGTTTTAGCCCTTTCCCAGCTGTCGCGCGCCGTAGAAATGGAAAAACCGGCCATTCCCCGCTTGGCGCATCTGCGCGAGTCAGGTTCTATTGAGCAAGATGCCGATGTTGTAATGTTTATTTATCGCAAAGCCGCCGACCGCCATTACTCTTTTGACGATTTAACAGAGGAGGAAAAGCATTTGGCGCAAATCTACATAGCCAAACACCGCAACGGTCCGACTGGCAAAGTTGATCTGTATTTTGATTCCGAAACAACCAGCTTTAAAAATATAACTAAACACGACTACGGCGAACCAGTGCCGGAGTTTTAATCACAATGCGGATTCGCCAGCGCTTGTAAATCCCGCCAACCGGCAAAATAAATAGCCGTTAAACATCAGTATTGTTGGCAAATCGCTGGAAATTAGCATTATAAAAAATATGTTCGAAAAATTAAAACAATTGAAGGATCTGCGCGCCCAAGCTAAAAACATGCAGAATATTTTATCTGAAGTGATGATTACTGAAGAAAAAAATGGCGTTAAAATCACCATGGACGGCAACATGAATGTTAAATTGATCATCATTGAAAAAGAAATGCCCAAGGAAGAATTAGAAAAAAAAATCGCCGAAGCTTTTAATGAAGCAATTAAAAAAACTCAAAGAGCCATGGCGGAAAAAATGCGTGGCATGGGAGGAATACCAGGATTGGGATAGCATAAAATATCTAATAAAAATAATATTTTAATATTTTAATATTAAAATGAATTTTCCTTCTTCTATCCAAAACCTAATAGACGATTTTTCGCAATTGCCGACAGTCGGGCCGAAAACCGCCCAACGTTATGTTTTTTATTTATTAAAACAGCCCAAAGGCGTCTTAGCGAAAATTTCTGAAGATATCTTAAATTTAAAAAAAGAGCTGAAAGTCTGCCAAAAATGCATGGCGATTTCAGAAAATTCGCCGTGTAAAATCTGCTCTAATGCGAATAGGGACCCCTCAACGATTTGTGTTGTCGCCACCCAGCCGGAAATGTTGGCGATCGAATCCGGAAAACACTACAACGGACTTTATTTCCTTCTCGGCCGAAATTTGAAACCGCAGGAAGGCGTTGACGCCGATAAAACCAACATCGCCGCTTTAATAAAACGCGTCCGCGAAGGAACTGTAAAGGAAATCATTCTGGCTTTGTCGCCGACCATGGAAGGCGAAACCACTTCGCTTTATTTGGCTAAAATTTTAAAAGACGAAAAAGTCAAAATAACCCGTCTGGCGCGCGGGTTGGCTATGGGTTCAGATATTGAATATGCGGACGAGCTGACACTAAACAACGCGCTAAAAAATAGAAATGAAATAAATTAAAAAAGACCCCGGAATTAAGCGGGGTCTTTTTTTTAAGCAATAGAATTGATTTTGATTTTTGTAAACGGTTGTCTGTGTCCGACGTTGCGGCGATAACGAGTCTTGTTTTTAAATTTAACAACAGAAACCTTTTTGGCTTTTCCTTGTTCCAAAACTTCGGCTTCAACTTTCTCGCCCAATGACGGTTTTCCAACAGTAGCCGAAGATTCGTCGGCAACCAAAAGAGTATCAAGTTTAATCTTCTCGCCTACCTCTTTTTCTAATTTTTCGATCTTCAATTCTTGTCCGGCCGAAACGACATATTGTTTTCCGCCAGTCATAATTACACCAATTTTAGCCATATTTTTAACAAAATTTAATAAAAATAAAACAGCTTTTTAGAAGCTATTTAGAATTATAACAAAAATTAGCAAAAAGTCAAGAAAAAAAGGAGTCATCAAGACTCCTGTCAAATTGATATTTTTTTAACATCATCATTAGCGCCAAAACATCTAAAGGCGCCGTCAGAAACACGGCTGGCGTTAATTACGCAGCCAGAATCTTTTTCCTCGTTTCCGCCTTTGGGTAAAATTTTCATGTAAACACTAGTATAACCGAGGCCCAAGTCGCTCATGGCGACAAAAAAATCACCAACACCAAGATTGGCAAAAATTAGAGAACGAATTTTTACATACATAAAACTCCTTTTTAAAATGTTCAACTTTATAAACTACTCTTTATTTTTCCAATTGTCAAATAATCTTTTAATAAAAATCTTTCAAATAAAATTATCCAAATAAAAACTTTTAAACGATAAATTATTATTGTTATTTTCGACCGCCAAGACTGCAAATGCCAATATTTCCTAAATAAAATTTCTTGATTTGCAAGCGACCAGCGGCGGACATTGCTGGATTTTGTCTTACGAGCGCGTATAACTGCTAAATCCCCCTTTCCTTCCAAAGCCGCGGTTCGATCGTGCCAGCCAATCGCCTCCGACACGCAAATCGCCTTGCCGCCAGACAAAAAAAATCTATAAGCCAAATCGCAATCTTCCTTATACATAAACATCCGGCTATCGAAATAATCTTCACCCTCTTTTATTTTTTCTAAAATTTCCATCCTCCATAAACCGGACGCACCGCCAGGAGCGATGACTTCTCTTTCTTCAAGACTTAAATCGTCTTTCTTTCCCTGACCAACATCATAAAACATTAAGCCGTTGCGAAAATTTAATCCGAAAGTATCAATAAAATCAGTTTTTTCTTTCTTAACAAAATCCCAACGCAATAATTTAGGGCAAACTGCGCCTATTTCTTTATTGTTTCCCAATTTTTTAACTAATTTTTCTAAAACATCCGGATTATACACCACATCAGGATTAGTTATAAAAAAATATTCCACCTCCTTTTCCCGCGCTTTTCTTATTAACTTATTGTAGGCTCGGCCAAAACCGATATTCTCACCGTCACCAACAATCTCCGCTTCCGGGAAATAATATTTAATTAATTTTAAATTTGCGCCATATTTATCACCATTATTAAAAACTAAAATTTTATAATCTTTACAAGATTGATTTTTTAAAGATGCCAAAAAATCCGATAAATATTTTACCGTATAATCATTGTAAATAATAAAACCTATAGTAGTACGGGGCATGTAGCATGTAGTATAGGCAACGCCATACTACATACTACATACTACATACTACACAATCATTTTCCCCTGCATTTTTTCTTTGGCAAAATTCTGCGCCTTCAAGAGGCTGTCAAAAGTTCCGACGTCCATCCACTCGCCTTTTATTTTGGAATATTCCAATTCGCCGTTTTTCAAATATTCATTGTGGATATCAACTATTTCCAGTTCGCCGCGGCCGCTCGGTTTGACGTTTTTGGCTATTTCCACACAACGATTATCATAAATATATAGGCCGGTAATGGCATAATCGCTTATGTATTTTTTAGGTTTTTCCGTTATTTTTATAATTTTTCCACCTTTATCAAGCTGCGCCACGCCAAAACGCTCCGGATCGTGAACTTTTTTCAAAAAAACCTTGCCGCCGGATTTGAAACTCTTAATTTCTTCAGAAAGATCATCTTCAAAAATATTATCTCCCAAAATCATGGCGGTGTTATTTTTGCCGATAAAATTTTCACCTAAAATAAAAGCTTCGGCCAGCCCGCGCGGCTCATCTTGTATTTCATAGGAAATTTTAGCGCCAAGCTCTCGGCCGGAACCGAGCAAATCAGAAAAATTTCCTATTTGCTCCGGCCCGGAAATAATAAGAATATTTTTTATTCCAGCTTTTAAAAAAGTGTTTAATGGGTAATAAATCATCGGTTTATTGTAAACCGGTAAAAGCTGTTTATTTGTTATTTTGGTTAAGGGTCTTAATCTTGTCCCCTGTCCGCCGGCTAAAATTATACCATTCATATTCATTATAATAATATAAGCCAAAAAATACTAAAAGTCAAGCATTGTTTTTATAAATAATTTCAAATCCATTCTTTCTCTTGTCGGCATAATAATTTGTCGGCTAATAACGGATCATCCATTAATTCCAAAACGATTTTTTCCATCCGCGCCCCTTGAGAACCTTTGATTAGAATTAAATCGCCTTGTTTTATCCTGTCCTGCGCGAATTTCCCGGCAGATAGGTTATTGGCGAAATTAAAAATCTTATCTTCTTTCAGTCCGCCCCTTAAAGCACCTCGAACAATATCGCGCGAACGCTCGCCAACCGTAATAACCAAATCAAAACCAGCGCCGGCTAAAGCTCGGCCGACCAAGGCATGGCCTTCCTCGCTGTAAGAGCCTAATTCCAGCATATCACCGAAAATAGCCACCCGCCGGAATTTTTTAACTGTTTCTATTTTGGAAACAAAATCAATCGCCGCCGAGCAAGATTCCGGAGAAGCATTGTAAGTATCATCAATTATAACGGTGTTTTTTATTCCTTTAATTAATTTCATGCGGCCGGCCGGCATCTCAAATCCATTTAAAGCCACCGCAATATCAGCCAAATTAAAACCTAAAGCTATCCCGACAGATG
>CAZALZ010000007.1:13803-19504 GCA_964486475.1 uncultured Gammaproteobacteria bacterium
CGCGCTTTTCCCTAAAACTTTCGGCAAAACCGCCGGAACAATAGATCCGCCATAATTTATTTTAAAACTTAAGCCGGATAAATTTTCCACTTTTTCATCGCCGTCGGAAAATTTAAAAACCAAATTGGAAGCTCGGACATTGGCATTTTCACTAAAACCATAACTAATAATCCTATTTTTAAGACTATCGGAAATTTTAACCGCTTTTTCATTATCAAAATTTAATATAGCCCAACCGTTCTTTTTCAGTCCAAAAAAAATCTTGGCCTTTTCGGAAGCTAACTTTTCTCTGGATGAAAAATTTTCTAAATGAGCTTCTCCAATTCCAGTTAAAACGGCGACATCGCAAGAAACAATACTATTTAAATAATCCATATCAAAAGGCTTATCAACTCCCATTTCCAGAATCAAAATTTCAGGATAATCCCTATTTTTTAAAGTCAGCAACTTTAAAGCCGAGAAAAAAATAACCGCCCAGCCTAAAATATTTTTTCCCGGAGATTTAACGGCGCCGATAATGGAAAGAGGCACGCCAAATTCATTGTTGTAATTCTTCAAGCTCCGTCGAGCGCGAAACTTGCTTTTCACTACGGAAAAAATCGCTTCGCGCGCGCCGGTCTTTCCGACAGAACCAGTGATACCAATGATTCTGGGATTGTATTTGTTTAAAATATTTTTAGCTAAATGTTTTAAACAAAAAATTATTATATTTTTGATCATAAAATTTATAATTATCAATTTACAATTTATAAATAATGTTTCAATAATTTAATTTAAAATTCTCGCTTATCTTTCTTTGGGTACTTGATAATATTTTAAAACAAAATCCATTATTTTCTGCGCCAACGGAACAACAGAGGTTTCAGCGTAATTAGATTCCTGCGGCCGATTAATCTTGGTTAAAATTACAAATTGCGGTTTGTTGGCTGGAAAAACGGAAACAAAGGTATGAATAGTGTCTTCACTATAACCGTTTTTATCCGGTATCTGTGCCGTACCGGTTTTGCCTCCAATAAAATAACCGCTGATTTGAGCTTTTTTGGCATGACCTTCTTCCACAACATTGATCAGCATGCTGATAACAAAATTAGCTGTTTTTTCCGAAATAACCCGCCTGATTTCATGGGGTTTGGTTTTTTCAATACTGCCGTCGCTATTAATCACTTCCTTGACCATATACGGCTTCATTAATATGCCGTCATTAGCTATGGCCGCATAAGACATTATCATTTGTAAGGGGGTTACTGTGATAGCTTGACCGAAAGAAATTGTATCTAAATCGATTTCTGTCGGATTTTTGCGTGTTGAATTACTAATGTCGCCAGGGGCTTCTCCTTCCAATTCAATACCGGTTTTCTCACCAAAACCGAAATTTTTAATATAATCAACAAAACTTTTCTCCCCTAACTGTTCACGCAAAAAAATCGCTCCGGTATTTAAAGATAATTCCAAAATTTTACTCATATCTACCCAGCCATGGGCACCTTTAGTTTCATAGTCGGAATTTTTTATCGGCTTGTCCCAGCCTTTTTTCTTTACGGCGCCGGCATCATTATAAATTGTTTCCGGAACAACCTTACCATCATTCAAAGCCGCGGCCATAGTAATAGTTTTAAAAACCGAACCTGGTTCATATTGATCAAAAATCACCGGATTATTAAAAATAGAAATATCTTCCTCAGAAGAATAATTATTAGGATCAAAATCCGGTAAAGAACACATCGCTATAATCGCCCCGGTTTTAGGATCCACTATTATAACATCGCCTTCTTCAGCCCTTTCGTTTTCTAAAGTCTTTTTCAATTCTTGACAGACAAAATATTCTACCGAACGATCGATTGTCAAAATTAAATTTTTACCGTTTTGCGGCGCTATATATTCCCGTCCGTTTAAAATTATAATGTCGCGAGTGGCGGATAATTCAGTTTTTAAAGAGCCGGCAACCCCTGACAAATCTTTATTAAAAAATCCTTCCAAACCGTAATTACCGCTATTTTCGCCATTTTCCATTCTGACAAAACCTAAAAGATGGGAACCGATATTGTTTTCTGGGTAATAGCGATAACTTTCCATTTCATGAGAAATCCCCGCAATAGAAATTTCTTGGCAACCGAGATTATCATCTCCGAGGCAAACTTCGCCATTCTGCAAAAATAACTCAGATGGTTCAACCGTATTGCCGCTATTGCTTAATAAAAGCGAATAAAGCTTTTTCAAATCATCCCCTCCAACTTTCCGACATATGGGTTCATAAGGGTCATCGCCTTTATTTAAAATCGGATAATACTCGGAAAGCTTGGCTTGTTTTTTCTTTTCCAATTCTATCTTTTTATCTTCTTCCCGAACCGCCAGCCAGGCTTTATCATTATGCAAAATATCCAAATTTCTTTTTATTTCCGCTTCACGCGCCAATTTTTCCCCTTCCGGCAAAGCGGCCGCTTGCGATAATTGATAATTAAGCTCAACTTTGTCTTTTTCTTTAAAAAAATCATCAACTTCTTTTTCCGCAGAAGCTTTATCCAAGGCTTCAAATAAACTGTTGGCGATTTTTTCCGAAATCGCCTTATCTTTTATTTGATTGGGGATGGCATAAATTAAAGCATATTCTTTATTAACGGCAAAGGGGTAAAGAACCTCCTCGCCATTTTTCCATTCAGTTATGGAAATCTCCCCTCTTTCAGGAAGAAGTTTGCTCTCAACAGAGTGCTGTCCGGAAGCAATAGCAGAATAATCCTCATAATGGATTATTTGCAGAAAAAAAAGTTTCACACCTATTAAAAGACCGAATAAAAAAACAATCGCGATTAAAAAATTAACGCGATTATTCCCTCTTCTTTGCAGGCCAAGCTCTTTTCTTTCCCAAACCATATTATTTTACGGCAGCCAAAGAGTTGTCGCCGACTTTTAAATATTCTATATCAGCCGCGGAAACCATATTTAAAGCCTTGACCCTTTCAGCTAATTCTTTATAGGATTTAATATCAGCCACTTGATTGTTGAGGCTTTTATTTTCCTCTTGCAAAGAAGAATTGTTGGCCTTTAATTCCTGTAAAACAAAACTCTTGACAACCAGATCGTTTATCGCGGTTAAATAATAAACGCCCGCGGCGGCCGCGATAAGGCATAATAAACAATTTAACGCCTTAATATTTATTTTAAAACAACTATTCTCTTTTTGAGGGATTGAATAAATTCCCTTAACGCTCTCAGTCATATTTTTTGTTTTTATTTTTATTTAACGGGCCGGGAAGCGCCGACCATTGTTTTTTTTAAAAACGCGGCTGTAATTATTAGGATATAAAAAAAGCAAATTCTGAATCTAAACTTTTTCGGCCGCACGGAGCTTGGCGCTGCGGGATCGCGGGTTCGCGGAAATTTCCTCTTCGCCCGCTTGCACCGGTTTTTTCGTTAAAATTTTTAAAGATGCTTTGTGACCGCAGCGACAAACCGGTAATTCCGGCGGACAAAGGCAATCTAAACTCTCTTTCTTAAAAAAATTTTTCACTATTCTATCTTCCAAACTATGAAAAGAAACAACAACTAATTTTCCGCCGCTTTTTAGCAAGGATACGGCCGCCGGTAAAACTTTTTTCAGCGACTCCAACTCGCGATTAGTCTCAATGCGCAAAGCTTGAAAAGTTTTAGTCGCCGGGTTGATCCCCTCTCTCCTTGTTGAAGAGGGCATCGCCGCGGCAATAATTTTTGCCAGATGAAGACTATCTGTTATGGGATTTTTCCTTCTCTCTTCGACTATCTTCTCGGCTATTTTGGCGGCAAATTTTTCTTCCCCATAAACGCTTATAATTTCTTTTAATTTTTCTTTTTTGTAAGTATTAACTATCTGTCCGGTGGAGTTTTGCGATCCGCGGCCATCGAAAGACATATCCAAGTCGCCTTCGCGCAAAAAAGAAAATCCTCTTTCCGGATCATCTAATTGCGCCGAAGATAGGCCCAAATCCATCACAATACCATCAAAAAATGTTTTGACCGGAAAATTATTTTCTACGATTTCCGCCAAATTGCCAAAATTATCTTTAACAAAAACAACATTCGACATTTCTTTTTCTTTGGCGTTATCAATCGCTTTTTGATCAAGATCTATCGCCAAAACCCCTCCTTTGTTTCCAACTATTTTTGAAAGTAATTGCGTATAGCCTGCGCCACCCAAAGTGCAATCTATATAATAACCGTCTTTTTTAGGCTGCAAAAAATCCAGAGCTTCTTTCAACATTACGCTTGTATGTTTATATTCCATAAGCTATAAAAATTCTAAACCCCCATCTCTCCCAAGGCTTCAGCAATCTCACCAGAATCTTTTTCCGTACCGACTTTGTATTTATTCCAAGCATCCTCCTCCCAGATTTCCAAACGATCAAATAGCCCGGCAATAATGGTCTGTTTTTTTAACCCGGCAAACTTGCGCAAATATTCAGGTAAACTTATTCTGCCCTGGCTATCAAATTCTACCGGCATGGCTCCGGCCAGCATATGGCGGGCAAAAGCGCGCGCCTTAGCTTGGCTTATTGGCAAATTAGCGAATTTTTGGGCCATTTCTTCCCATTTGGCTTTTGGATATAAGAAAAGACAGTTATCAAGCCCTTTGGTGACCACTGCTCCTTTAGCTAACAATTGACGGAACTTGGCCGGAACAGCCAAGCGCCCTTTGTTGTCCATGTTGTGCTGATATTCTCCGATTAACATTTAATTTTTGCTTAGTTTGATTTAATCGCTGCGCAAACTAATTTTAAACATTCACCTTTATTCACCACTTTTCACCAATATACTTATATTATACACCACCAAACTACCACTGTCAAACACTTTTATTTTAAAATTATTTTTAGATAAAATGTTTAATATTAGTAAAAACAAAAAACGACCAAATAATTTGGGCCGTTTTTATTATGATTATAAAAGGAAGTTATAAACAAGAAATCCACAGATATTAGAGTATGAAGTATATAGTATTAAGTATAATGAATTTAAATTATGATTTTACTTTTAAAAAATACCTCATACTTAATATTTTATACTATTTTACATCCGGTTCCCCGCTGTATTTCGGTTCAACAACATTCAAACCATCAACATTCTTATTTGTCCCATCTGTCCCGATAACTGGAATTCCCAAAGAATATCCTAAAGCGTTAGCCGTAACTACTCCGATACGCAAAGAAGTAAAACTGCCTCCTCTGTTTTCAACTTCTATTTTTTTCAAATCTTTCAATTTCAATTTTTGTTTTTTCAGGATATTTTCTACGGCCGGCAAAAGTTTCTCGGCTTGCGTACGGTCAACTGGCATTTTTTTCACAACCAAAATCTCGCCGTTCTTTTTAAGGCCGATTTCCATGTATTCTTTTAGTGTGGTGTTAATGTATAGAGTCATATAAAGAAAATCCTCTTGGGCCTTTTTGCGAAAAAGCAACAAGAGGATGAAAACTCAATCCGGCCGCCAAATCATATTCTTTATTATATTTTAGAGTAAATTCCAAAACATAATATTTGCCGTCATCATTGTTTAAAACAACAAAAAGATCTTTGTGATCGTAACGATCATACGGCGCAGTCATGACATTGTCGTCAGAATAACAAAACAATATCATAGCCAAAACTGATAGAAGCGCTAAAAACCTTAAAGCCTTTAGCATATAAACCTCCTTGAAAAGTTAATATTATTAGCAAAAAGAACTATTTTATCCCT
>CAZALZ010000007.1:19514-43838 GCA_964486475.1 uncultured Gammaproteobacteria bacterium
AATATGAAAATATCAAGTTTTGCCAAATAAAAAAGCCCCCTCGGTAAATACCAAGGGGGATAAATGTTGAGAGAGAAATTTTTATTCCCTCTTTTTAGCCAGGACGAACCCGTGGCAAAGATCACCGGTTTCCGACCGATAAAATATGGATTTCTTCATATTCTCTCCGCCGTAATTCAGGTGAATAAGCCCATCTCCGGATTCGTAGCTTTTCACCGTTGTTCTGGTAAATTTTGCGAAACAGAACGATCCGCTGTCGGTAAGGCTGCATTTGGTGATAATGCTATCCTTGATAAAAGAAAACGACAGCGTGGAGTCTATATTCATATCAGGATTGAAGATATAGATAACTGTATCGCCGTAAATTTTCATTTGCATCAACCATAACGATCCAGTATCACCGCTGGCGCCGTCAATCATTGACAGGGACGAATCGGAAACACTGTCCAGGGGCGATGTTGTCCAACGGAACGCTTTATCACCGTTTTTGTCAGCCAGCCAATGAATTGACCTGCTGCATTTTGTGGTGTCGCACCAAATACTATTTTCTTTGGTGCCATTCCACTGCACAACGACGCAAGCGGAATAAGCCTGGTTGGGGTATAGGGTATCCTTAACATACCTGTATTTCCCGCTTCCGGTTATCGCCATACTTTTTCCTTCGCTCCCGCGGCCCGGACCCCAAATAATAATTTTGGGATTTTCCTTGCCGGGACTTACTGATTCGTCAACACATAACGAGCCAAGTATTTTGATGGTCGTCAGAAATCCGGATGATGTCCTTTCTCCGTAAGTGAAACTTATTACGGAATCTTCAGACACCTCTTCGGGGGAATAGATTATAAACTCTCTGGTTGTAACCAGAGAATTTTTATCATTCTGCAAAAGAGTGCACCTGATTTGATAGAGCCCAACATCCGGCTTCCACATTACTTCCTTCTGAATTTTTGTTACATCAATTACCTCTCCACCAACAATCTCCCATGTAATGCTGGCGATCATTGATGTGTCGAAGCCATCGGCCAGCTTCGGGAAAAGCATAATCACTGCTTTGGGCAGTGAATCTTTGGCCATATTAACCTCATTTACGCTGGCGACAATCTCCATCTTAGGATTGCTTTCAACATTAGCTGGATTACCGCCTGCGCAAAACCGAGAAAGACAACAACGAAAAAAAACAGACTGGATTTCTTCATAAGAAACCCCTTTCTAATTTGGTAATTTGGAAAGTGAATAAAAATAAAAGGTACGTTTCCTTATTTAAGGCATACTCTTTTGAGTATAATCTTCTTGTCTTAAAAATTTTCAAAACAATAAATTTATAATTAAAAGAATAAATTTAAAAATCTGCCGGCAAAATTCAATTTTGCCAACTTGCGGACGGATCTTTTTTTGTTTAAAATCACTTCGCTGTAAACACTCTCCATTTTAGTAATTATTTCTTCCCAATTATATTCCTTGTTAACTCTGGCGCGCGCTCTCTCGCCGGTTTCTTTAACAATCAATTTGTTCCTTAATAAAAAATTCAACTTGCCCAACAAATCAGCGGAACTTTTATTTCTAAAAGTGAACCCGGTATAACCGATCGCTTCTTTATTCTCGGCGATATCGGAAACCAAAGCGGTTTTTTCGTGCGCCATCGCTTCCAATAAAGCGATTGACAAACCCTCTGATTCCGAAGGCTGGACAAATAAATAGCAATTGGCAAAAAGACTATTTAAAACATCCCCGGATTGCTCTCCGGCAAATACTATCCGATTATCTCCAACCGCCGAATTTTTAAGTTTAGCGACGAATTTATCCGTATAAGCGCCGGCGCCGACAATCACCAATTTTTTATCGGTTTTTATATTTTTAAAAGCGGAAATCAAATATTGCAAACCTTTATGTTTTACTAAGCGGCTAACCGCTAAAATATAACCGTCTTTTTCCAAATTAAAGCCTTTCAGGGCCTTCTCTGAATTTTTAATAACAGGCAAAACCACTCCGTTCGGTATATAATCGATTTTACTGTTATAGTTTCTAATGGCATGATCGCGTAAACTTCTGGAAACGGCAATGGTTTTATCAGGCAAAGTACAAGCAATAAATTCGCCAAACTTCAAACATAATTTGGCAAAAATTCCCCATTTCTGGTGTTTATAACATCTGGTATGAAAAGTAACCACAACCGGAGTTTTCGGTTTTAGCAATTTCACCAGCCAAACCAAAGAAGACGGTCCGATGGAATGAAAATGAATAACATCAACATCTCTTTTAAGAACATCAAAACAAGCGCGCAAAGTATGAGTTATAGCGTCCAAATGTTTAGTCGAAACACTGGGCAGAGAAATTAATTTCACGCCTTTATATTCCTGAAGATTCTTATCGGTATAATTGGGACGGACGTACGCCAAGACCTCATGGCCTTGCGCAGCCAAGCGGACAGCCAACTCTTCGACGTGTCTTTCGACGCCGCCGGATTTGGCCGGAATGCCTTTTTGTCCAATTATAGCGATTTTCATAAAAATGCAAAATAATTTTTATTCAATAATAAATGAAGTGCTGTAAGTTTTTTTGGTTGTTTTTCCTGTAACTTTAATGTCGGTCATTCCCGGCAGAACACTCGGGACAGTGATTACGGCGCCAAAACGGCCGTTGGCTTCGCTTGCCCTTACTGTTGTTTGTTTTATTCCGGAGAATTCTATAACTAAATCTTCGCCCAAATTGAAGCCGCCGCCAAGCACGGAAACTTGCGCTCCGGCTGCGCCGCGATTTTTATCGACACTCAAGAAAAGATCTTCAACCGGACGAATATCTTCTTCAGTTGATTCGTAATAAGAAATAACATCCAAATTACTGTCAACTACTAAAATATTGGAACCGTTGAAAATAACAATTTTATCACTGCCGGCGTCGTTAACAACGCTCAAGCCCATAGCCCAAGAACCAGAGGGGGTGTTTCTGGTAGTATAGACCCAATCAGCCGGCTTAAAAGTATTTTTATCAATTTTAACAATTCCAACACCGTCGGAAAAATAAAGATAATTAGAGTTAACAGCCGAAGAAACCACATCATAGCCGGCGGTAGAAATGTGCTTAAATTCTTTTTTTACCTTTCCAGAAAAATCAATCGCTTTCAAAGATTTATCATCAACGACATATGTCAATTTGCCGTCAAAACTGGAAATAATTTTTCTTTTTGTGTCATTATCATTTACCGCGAGAGAATATTCGGATATTTTTTTTCTAGTAGCCGCGCTATAAATAGTCAATTTATCACCAAAAACCACGGAAATATTTTCATCCGAAAAAGCGGCCGTTCCGAAATTTTTATCATTAATCAAATTAATAGAATCAACCACCTGATAATTGCTGTTCCAAATTCTGGCTCCGCGATTGGTAATTGTAACCAAATTTCCGCTGACTTTTTCCACAGCAGAAACCCAATCGGCTCCGTTATCTTTAATTTTCATATCAACAACCGGAACGACAGGATTGGTTATATTATACTTATAAACGTAGCGGCCATTAGTTAAATAAGCAAATAATTTCCCATTTTCTTTAGAAAAAAGCAAATCATAAAACTCCTTGCTTTCATTAGCCGGAGAAGGTATGCTAATTTTTTTAACAATTTTACCATTTTCCAAAGCAAAAAGCTCAAACTTCCCGCTATTGGTAGTCCCGATGTAAATTTTACCATTAAAATTAACAGCCTCGCCGGAATAATACGGCTTGGTTTTCCCCTGAGTTTGTTTTGGAAGCAAGGCATAAACTGTCGCCCCTAAAACACAAAAAATAATAGAAATAATTATGATTTTTTTCATATTCTCTTTTAAAATTTGCTAAAAATTAATTTTTTGGTTATCAAAATATGATAGCATAAAATAATCTAACTGTCAACATTCCAATATTAAATTTTAAAATATAAAAAAAATGGCTATTATAAGCCATAAATAAAATAACCAATATCTAATAACAAATAACAAAATATCTAAAATATTATTTGCTTAATTTTTTATATATTTTCATCAAATTTTCATAATACTCTTTCGGATTATTGGCCGAAACCGAAACAACAGCAGCCGGCGCGATTTTTTCTTTAAGTTCCGGGTGGCTGATTATATATTTCATTTTAACCGACAAATCTTCAATATTTCCGGCGGAAAATAAAAATCCGTTCTCGCCGTCTTTGATCAATTCCGGCAAGCCGCCGAGGTCGGAGGCCAAAACAATCTTTCCCAAAGCCAAAGATTCTAAAACCGAATATGGCGCGTTTTCGTACCAGCGCGACAAAACAACGATAAATTCAGCGCCAACAATCGCCCTTTGCAATTCTTTTCCGTCAAGATGCCCCAAAAATTCCACACCGGAAATTCTTTCTTTTTTTATTCTTTCTTCTAAAGTTTTTTGCAGAGGACCAACGCCGGCAATTTTTAGTTTTATTTTTGCGTCTAATTTAGAATAAGCCGATAGTAAGTCCTCTATCCCTTTTTCCGCGCTCAAACGACCGTAATATAAAATATATGACTGATCGGATTCGACGGCGACGTTTTTCTTTTCCACAGACAACGGATTAGGCAAATAAATTATCTTTTTTTTAAAGCCGAATTCTTTGAATTTTTCTATTAAAAATCTACTGGGGGAGATGAATAAATTGATATTTTCGTAAAAGCCGAACCATTTATAAAAATAAGCTTCAACTGTCGCTAACAAACTTTTCCAAAAGGAATTTTTGATACAGCGGTCGGCAACACAGCGCCAATATTTATCCGGCTTGCTCGCCTCCCAAATTTTGCCGTTGGCGAATAAATTATAATTCGGGCTTATTAATTGATAATCATGCAAAGTCATCACTGTCGGAATTTCATTACTTTTCAAAACATCAATGACCGACGGGGAAAGATGGTGATAAATATTGTGTAGATGCGCAATATCCGGTTTGAATTCTTTTAAAAGTTCTTCCAGACTTCTCTTGGCTTCGAAATTATAAAAACCGGCGGCCAAAAATTTCAGCTTTTTCGTCCAGGACATTTTTTCTTCAAAATCATTGGAAGAAACAAAAAACTTTTCCCATTTAGTCGGAAAATTGTTCTTGTTTTTAGTGGAAAAAAACGCCACTTCATGTCCATTTTCTTCCAATATTTTGGCGGTATCAAAATAGGCGCGCTCCGAACCGCCTCTTAAATAATGATAATTATTTATCAATAAAATTTTCATTTATTTAAAAATTTATTCTTTAAAATCCACATCCCAACTTTAAACCAATGACGGCGCATTGCCTCGCGCGCGGTGCAAATCATCCAGCTTGCCGGTATTTTTTTAATGGAATCGGATAAAACGAAATTTTTTTTCAAATCGCCAATTTTTTCCGGCGAAATATCACAAGGGAAAACTGCGCCTTGCGGATCAATAAAGCAATTCAAGCATCCGGAATAATCCGGCAAAACGCGCCGGCCGGAACGGACAAATTCCGTCAAACCGTAAATAAAATAAGCTCTTAGCCAGCGTTTAATATTCCAGCTTGATAGTTCTTCTTGTTTCAGCCAATCCAATTCGGCAATTATTTTTTCGCTGGAATTAATCAAATTCTCTTGACCAAAAAAATTTTCGCTGGAATGCACGGCCGCCAAAGTCATCTCCACGCCTTCTTTTTTGGATAATTCGTAGACTTTTTTCAACTCCGGATAATTATAATCGCCAATCGTGAAAGCCAAACGCAAATTTTTAACTCCCGATTCTTTCAAACCGCGCAAGGTTTTCATGGCTTTATCAAATCCTCCGGGAACGCCGCGAATCTCGTCGTGCGCAGCGCCGACTCCGTCCAAAGAAATCGCCACGCCGATTTGCGGGTCGATTTTGACTATTTTATTCATCAAATCAAAAATCCTCTCGGTCGCAAAGCCATTGGAAGAAATCGTAATTTTGGCGGCCGGACATCTTTTTTTGACCGTTGCCACGATTTCCGGCAAATCAACGCGCAAAAACGGCTCGCCACCGGATAAGTTGATGCTTTTTAATCCAGCCGGCAAATTATTTATATCGGATGCTGACAATTCTTGGTCGTGATTTTTTATTTGCCAAATGCTACACATCCGGCAGCGGGAGTTGCAACGGTAAGTCACGGCCAGAACTACATCTTTTATAGTTGAATTTTTCATAAAAATATGGGAAAATCTAAATATATGGCTTTAGATAAAAATAAAAAAATAGCGGCTCTGCTTATTATTCCAGCTCTCGTCCTGTTATTTATTCTACTACTTTTTCAGGAAAATTTCATCTTTTCCTTATTTTTTATAATATTTTACTGCGTTTTTGTTGTGGCCTTCTTTAACAACAAAGCCGGTTTATATTTAATATTATTGTTACGGCCATGTCTTGATTATTTTACCGGCGACAAGCTTATAATCGGCAATTTTTCCTTTAACCTGGCGGGAATTTTTGCCGGTTTGACAATTCTTTTTGCAATTTTTGTAATATTCAAAAATTTAAAAAAAATTTCCGAAGCGCCACTGAAAAAAGCTTGGATAATTTTCCTGATTCCTCTTTTACTAAGCTTATTTTTTACATCAGACATTAGGACTGGAATCGCTGAAATCGTCAGATATGTTTCTATTATTTTAATATTTTACTCCGGCTTTTTACTTACGGAAAATAACAAAGACTTGGCCAAAACTATTAAAATAATAATCCTTTCCGCCATAATACCCTCAATGGCGGCTGTTTGGCAATACCTGACAAAAACCGGCTTAACAATTCCTTTTGAAGGCGTTTATAATCGCGTTTATGGAACATTCGCTCATCCTAATCTTTTGGCTTTTTATTTGCTTTTGGCGATTTCTTTATGCTTGGTGGTTTTTTTAGTCAGCGAAAAAAAACAAATTACAATCTTGCTTTACGGATTATTGTCAATATTATTTTTGATATCTTTGGGTTTTACCTACACGCGCAGCGCCTGGATCGGCTTGGCTTTGATAGTTTTTATGCTTGGCTTGACCCGATACCGAAAATTTTTGTTAATCGCTGTTCTGGCTATGATAGTCGGTTATTTTTCCATTGAACAAATAAATACCCGCCTTTCCAGTTTTGCTTTGAAAGATCCTTCCAGTTCCGTGCAATGGCGTTTGAATCTGTGGAAAGACGAAGCGCGGCTGATATCCAAAAAACCTTTGTTCGGTTATGGCGCCGGAACTTCCGATGATGTCATTTTGCGCGATCGCGGCTCTGAGGCCGGCTCGTCCGCTCCGCACAATGATTATTTACGCGTCGCTTTGGAAGCCGGATTGATTGGCTTGGGCGGTTTTCTGATTTTTATTTTTTTGGCGCTGAAAAGTCTTTTTCTTCAATATAAAAAACAAACGAAACCGCGCTTGAAAACCTTATCGTTTGTTATTTTTCTTCTGGCCGGAGGATTTTATATAATTTCTTTCGGCGATAACATTTTGGCCAATACGGCTTTGCAGTGGGCGCTTTGGGCGCTTTTGGGCGGAATGTTGGCGATAAAATCTTCAACACGTCATTCCCGCGAAGGCGGGAATCCAGTTTTTTAAAAAAATTCCCCGGAACTACTTTCGTAGTTTCCGGGGATTAATGTACAGGTTATTTTCCCGTATACTTACCGATTCGCTTGTTAGCAAAATCGGCGACAAAACGATATACGGGATTGCCGTTCTCGTCCGTCGTAGCATAAGGATCGTCGACGCAAACGAAGACTGATTCGCCTTCGTTCTTGTTATAGCCGGGAACTTTCCCGACAACTGTAAATGTTGCCGTGGACGGCAGGTTTATTGGCATATCAATTGTTGCTTCGTTAACCGTCCAATCCTTTTCCGCCCGACCGCGTTTCTCTCCATGCTGAATTTTTCCTTTTTTGTCATAAAAACTGTAAAAAACCCAAATCTGGACATCCGCAGTTGAAGGAAAACGCTTGGAATTCATATTTCGGTCATTGGGATCGGCTGGAGCGTTGGTCAGCTGCCAGCCGGACAACGGAACAACAATTTTGAGACCGTCGTCGGTAAAACTGGGGCTGAAATTTCCTCCGCAGCCCCAGTTATTCTGGGCGGAAACCGAAATGGACGATACCGCGACAAGCGCGACGACAGTGAACAGAAAACTTAAACACTTCTTCATACAACCTCCTTAAGGTTTGATTATTTGTGAAAATTCAATTCTGCCATTCAACGGAAATCATCCGACCAGTAAGAGGATCTTTGACTTTTTCGGTTACTAAATCCTCTTCTTGCGTTGGATTTTCTTTAGACTCATAATTTCTTTTGACGAAAAAAATCTTCTTCTTCGCGTCATATGAAACCACAGTCCTTTTTCCGTTATGGTGCTCGAAAATGAACTGCCTGCTTTTCTCTGTCTTGACCGAATCAAACATCAACTCTACGAGAGACAAAGAAAACCACTGCAAACTGTCGACTTTGGAGAAACCGCACAGTTCCGTGACTTCCTTGTTCTCGTCGCCGGCAAAAGATAAAGAGAAAAACATGAACAACAGCAGAAACGCTTTACCACTCATTCCACTCATCCTCATCCGCCTCCTTTCCGATTGAATCATCGACGGATTCGGACGAATCCTGATCCGGAATGAATTTTGGCACTTCAACCAACGGAGTTATCTCCGACGGCTTGCCGCGGCCATGACCCAGAGAAATAGTTAGAACCATTTCCAAGGCATTACCATTAGAATCTTCCCACTTGGAATGTGAGCGATTCTTGTAACTGGTTTCAAGCGCGACCCGACGATCCCAGAAACGGATACCGCCGCCGACAGTATGTGTTCTCGCGTGGTCAGACTTCGTCCACGCACCACGATAGACCATAAATGGAGAGACCTTGGCTCCTTGCCAAAGATACAATCTACAACCACCATCTGCCCCAATTCTGGTTTCGGCCACATCAACATCATCTCTCATAAAACCGGTGCCGAACTGCACACCATCCCAGTATGATTCTTTGGCCTCCGCAAAGGAAAGTTTAAATCCTCCCCATGAAGAAAAATGCCAAAAATCAAAAATCACATCTAAGGTCATTCCGGGACGGATAAAACCATTCGTTGTGAAAGCGTCGTATTTACTGATCCAACCCCATTCCCACTGTCCACCTGATACGCATTCCAAGCCCCAATGGATATGTGGATTGAAAGATATGATGGACATCGGGCCGCCGGCCGCTTCAAACCCGGAATACATGTAGCCGGAGCGGCTTTCACCACTCCAACCATCTAGCAAACCGGTTGCACCGAGAGCAAAATGCTTATTGATCTGCCAATAAACATCAAGCTTTCCTCCGTAAAAATCAGCGCCGCGACGAGAAAAGTCGTAGCGAAAATCTTTATTTCCTGCCATCCGGTCATCGCCCAGCCATAGATCAGCCCGCACATGCGGTCCGTGATCAATCGGCAATGATGGTGCTGGTGGAGCAATAATTGGCGGTTCTTCTGGCGGTGGTGGAGGCGGCGGCGGAATAGGTTTAGGTTCTGGTTCAGGAATTACTGGTTCCGGTTCTGGTAGCTTCGGCGGAATCGGCATTGGCGGAAGTTCTAAATAATTAAAACAAATATCCGGCCTCATATACCTTTTCAAACTATCACCATGCACAATACTAATAAGAATGCCCGGCAAAAATACTGAATCAGGCCAGTCACATAGAACTCCTCCTTCTTTAAGTCCTTCCACTTTCATACCACTAGTTTTACTTCCAGACAACATCCACAGCAAAGTGTCTCCACTTTTTAAAGTATAAGGTTCATAAGCCCCAGCCTCCAAGGAGTCAGTAAACTTTTCTATAAGCTCTTGCGACACTCCAGCTTTAGCAAAGCCAAAAATGTAACTCCTGTTTCCGAAAGGCGAGGCATTAATATGTTTCCATCGCCATAAACCGGAAACTACTTTTGACTTTGGCTTAGGTTTCTTCTCAGAAACCGGAGCCGCATTCATTGAATCAATCTGCGGCGCGACCGGAATTTCAACGAGATTGATTTTGAGAGGATTAAAAATCTCCTCTCCTACAACACCGTTAAACTTTCCAAGGGTGACCAAGGTCATCCCCGGAAATCTTCCCAGACATTCGTGGCTTTCTCCCCAAATGTCTGCCAGAGATTGTCCGGCAAGAACCGCGATTGCCCCCCCAGACTCAATCCCGGAGCAGGGATTTTCCGACACCGGCGCCGGAACCGCGACTTTTCTCTGCTTAAAACCAAGAAAGCTCCAGGCATCCTCGAGAAAAGTTCCGGCAGAAACATCGCCGGCAACCAGGATGGCCACCAAAAATCCGAAAAACCACACTTTCTTAAACATACATCCTCCTCTGAATAAATTGTTTTCTGTTCTATTTTTTGTAAAGATCGAAAACCGTTTTTTGGTTTTCAGGCATTCTGTCTTAAATAAATAAAACAGAATTTCTGACAATCAAAAAAATTTATCTCAAATTTCCGATATTTCCCTGACTTAAATAATTTGAATAGCCGTTATCATTTTCGTCATCATCAGCAACCAATTCGGCAATTTCCTTGTGATGATGAGAAATTTTCTTTTTATTTTCCGGGAAAATATACACCCAGCACAAAGAAAAAATCAGACCAAAAGCCAAAGCCACGCCCAAATTAAGCAAAATATCCGGTTTTACCGGGAAAGTCGAAGTAATCGGTTTGTCGATTATTTTTATATCAACACTCTTACCGAAACCGTGATAACTGGTATGGTTGGTCTGCAAGGTATAAGCAACCGCGCGGGCAATTTCCTCGGACTGGCTGCGGTCGGTATGATAAACATTAATCGAAATCATGCCGGAATCGGAAATGGACTTGGCGGAAACCGTTTGGCTCCATTTTTTCATTTTCTTTTTGTCGCTGCCGGAAAAATAATCCTTGTCAATATTGTATCCGCTGTTCATGACGCTTTCAAAAAAAGAACTGGAATAAACGATTTGCGCCAAAAGAGAGCTTAAATATTCATTGGATTTTGAAGCCACATACGGATCAGTGTTCTCGCTGAAAGAATGCACGGTCAAAAGCGTCAAAGACGAGCCGTATTTAAAAGGCTGAACGGCAGAAAATAAAATGGCAAAAGACAGAAAAAACGCCGTAATGGTTATTATAACACGCTTTCTGTTGTTTAAAGCCTTAATAAATTGATGGATAGACATAAAAATCTAATCTAGGTTGGTTACTAGCTAATATAATTATAACGTTTTATAATATCATATAATAAAAATTTTGTCAACAATATAAGCCGAAAACAAAAATCAAGCTTTTCAGCCTGATTTTTAACTTTTTTTCATCTTGTAATTACTTCCCCTCTGCAATTTTCTTCGCAACATTCTAACATTGATAGCTCCTTTTTAAAGGTTCAAAAAATTATTTCAAATTTCGCCATTTTTTTACGGCGCGAGTCTTAGCCAATTCATGTTCAAGACGAGCGCTGATAATAGCAAATTGTTCAGCATCTTCATGACGCAATTCTTTAATATCTTTCTCAGCGCGCGCTCTCGCCTCCTCGGCCGCGGCCAGGTCAATCTCTTCGGCGCGCTCAGCCGTGTCAGCCATTATGACAACCTTATCTTTAAGAATTTCCAAAAATCCGCCGGCCACAAAAGCCACATCAGCCGAACCGTCCTTTTTCTTTAACGACAAAACTCCGGGCTTTAAGAAAGAAATCAAAGGCGAATGTTCTGGCAAAATGGTTATTTCGCCTTCAGCCGTCGGGATGGTCGCCTCAACAACTTCTTCCTTTAAAACGGTTTTTTCCGGAGTGACTATTTCGAAATTTATTATTTTAGACATAAATTTTTTGTGTCATTCCCGCAAAGGCGGGAATCCAGCATTTTTATTCTAAACAATATTTCTGGATCCCCGTTTTCACGGGGATGACAACTAGTGACGTTTTTATTTCTTCCCTACTTCCTCAATTCCCCCAACCATATAAAAATCATCTTCGGCTTTGTCGTCATGTTTACCTTCCAAAATTTCTTTAAAGCTGCGAACAGTGTCGGAAAGCTTGACATATTTGCCTTCGCGACCAGTAAAGACTTGCGCAACCTGGAACGGCTGAGATAAAAATTTCTGGATTTTGCGCGCACGAGAAACAGTCAAACGGTCTTCGGTGCCCAATTCTTCAATACCTAAAATGGCGATAATATCTTGCAAATCTTTATAGCGCTGTAAAATTTTCTGCACGCCGCGGGCGGTTTCATAATGTTCTTGACCGACGATATTCGGGTCAAGGATTGTCGAAGAAGAATCCAACGGATCAACAGCCGGATAAATACCAAGTTCGGTCAAAGGGCGGGACAAAACAACCGTAGAATCCAAATGCGAAAAAGTCGTAGCTGGAGCCGGATCGGTCAAATCATCAGCCGGAACATAAACCGCCTGAATAGAAGTAATAGAGCCTTTGTTAGTAGAAGCGATGCGCTCCTGTAATTCGCCCATTTCAGTGGCAAGTGTCGGCTGATAGCCAACAGCCGAAGGCATACGGCCAAGAAGCGTGGACACCTCGGAACCGGCCTGAGTGAAACGGAAAATATTATCAATAAACATCAAAACATCTTGGTTCATTTCATCGCGGAAATATTCGGCAATAGACAAACCGGTCAAAGCCACACGCGCGCGGTTGCCCGGCGCTTCATTCATCTGACCGAAAACCATGGCCAATTTATCTAAAACGCCCGCATCTTTCATTTCGTTGTATAAGTCATTGCCTTCGCGAGTACGTTCGCCGACTCCGGCAAAAACCGAATAACCGCCGTGCGCTTTAGCAATATTATTGATCAATTCCTGAATAACAACGGTTTTTCCGACACCGGCGCCGCCAAACAAGCCGACTTTTCCGCCCTTAACAATCGGGCAGATCAAATCAATAACTTTGATACCGGTTTCAAGAATTTCGGTCTTGGTTGATTGCTCGGTAAATTCTGGAGCGCTGCGATGGATCGGATATTTTTTTTCTGTTTTCAAATTCTCGCCGCCGTCAACTGCTTCGCCCAAGACATTTAGAATACGGCCCAAGGTCTCTTTACCGACCGGCACGGAAATTCCCACGCCTAAATCAACAACCTCATCCCCTCTTTTTAAACCATCAGTCGTTCCCATAGCCACCGCGCGAACAATATTGAAACCTGTATGCTGCTGAGTCTCTAAAACCAGCTTCTCTCCATTTTCTTTAACAGTTTCTAAGGCATTGTAAATTTCCGGAAGTTTGCCTTCAAATTCAACATCGACCACCGCACCGATGATCTGCTTAATTTTACCAATTTGCTTTTTTGATTCAGTCATATTATTTAATTTTAAAATCTCAATTTTAAATTTTAAAACAAATTCCAAATCGAAAATTTAAATTTTGTAATTTTTGATTTATTTTAAAATTTAAAATTTAGATTTGTGATTTTAATTGCTTAATGCGTTTACCCCCGCCACTATCTCTGAAATCTCCCTCGTAATTCCCGCCTGACGGGCTTTGTTGTATGTCAATGATAATTCCTGCGATAAATCATCGGCCGCATCCGAAGCTTGGCGCATCGCGGCCATGCGGGCAGAATGTTCCGAGGCGTTTGATTCTAATAAAGCCTGAAAAAGCTGAACTTCTATCAAGCGCGGCAATAAATTATTCAAAACTTCCTGCTCGTTCGGTTCATAGGTAAAAATATGATGTCCGCCTTCTGTGTTTAAATATTTTTCTTCTTTAGACTTAACGAATTCTTTATCTAAGCCGACGCGCGGATCCTGGCCGACAACACCCAGGTGGTCGTCCTTAGCGCGCAAATCAATCGGCAAAAGCTGTTTGACGCGCGGCACTTGTTTGACCGCATTGACGAAATCAGTATAAGCGACCAACACCTTATCATATTTGCCGGAAAGAAAATCGTCAATGGCAATGCGGGCGATCGGCCGAACTTCTTTGACTTCATAACAAACATCCTGTTTGGCAAATTCAGCCGCGACATTATAGCCATAGCGGGATTTCACAGCCAAACCTTTCTTGCCGATTACCAAAAAATCAACCTCATGCGCTACGTCTTTTTTCAAATGCTCGGTCAGCTGTTTCTCGTCGTGCCCGCGCTTCTTAATGGAAGCGATGGCTTTTTGCATTATAGAAGCGTTGAAATTTCCGCACAGTCCGCGATTAGCCGCAAAAAGAATAATCAGCTCGCGCTTGACCTCTTTGCGCTTAGAAAGCAAAGGATGCAAAACCGGAGAACTGACCGAGTCGGCAATATTCAAAACTGTCATCCAGCTCAAATTAGCATACGGACGAGTACGCAAAACCGCCTCGATGGTTTTGCGCATCTTGGCCGCCGCGACCATTTCCATGGCCTTGGTGATCTTCTTGATATTTTTCACCGATTTTATTCGGCGCTGAATTTCTTTTGTGCTGGGCATATTTTAGAATGCTAAAGGCTAAATTTGTCTAATTTAAGTAATTTTATTTTAATATTTACTTTTTTAATAAAATATGATATAAATTATAAAATTATTTTGGACATTACAAATTGAAATAAATTAACAAATCATAAACTTTTACGAAAGGATTTATCATGGATAAGGTTACTTGGCAAAGAATGTGGCGTTGCTCAATCATGGTAATGGTATTAGCCTCAATTTTCTACGGCTTGTTCTATTTGAGCGGGAATGTCTCTGAAGCTGTAAAATTAGAAATTAAAGGGAGAATTTTACTAAACATTTCTCAGCGTTGGCCAGATATTTTTTTATTTGGTCTCATAACCGCAACAACCGTATTTTCAATAACTAAACTTGGCAAAATGAATGAGGAAAAATTTATACCTCACCTATTTGCTTTTATTGTTCCTGTGCTAATCGGTAATCTTCTCGGTATTTTAGCAATTCTAACGGTTGGTTTTAATTTTGCATTTTTTATCATTCTATTGTGCTATGTAATTGGAGTACTTTTAATTCCAATTCTTTTGTTCTTTGAGAATATAAGGTTAATCTGTAAATGGGCATGGCCAGCAAGAACCACTAAAACTGTCTAATTTATTTCAAAAAACCGTTCATTCATCAAAGCGTCGACTTACCTCGGCGCTTCTTTTTTTATTTAGTCATTCCGAGCTTGCGAGGAATCTGCTTTGTATAAACTTTTCAATTCCTCGGACAATCCAAGAATATCGGATTCGGATAAGCCGTAATTCTTCCTTGTTGCGAGCATTGGCAAATTTCCGTTAAGACGCGAGCGTAGAAACCGTGCAAAATTGCGTTGTCTGAAGGCCGATTACATTATTATAATTTTAATAAATAAGAATCGGACAAGAATAGCAATTTTGCTAGGTTTCATAGTGAGCGTTAGGAAATTTTCCAGCGAGCGTTTTTTGCGCCACTTTTTTTAAAAAAAGTGGCAAATAAAATAAATTCTTTAAAGTGCAATCGTTTTAAAATCTTTTGGTGGTACTTTAAGCCTCACACACCCCGTCGCGGAGTACCGCGCCACCCCTCCCCAGGAGGGGAATTTATCATCTATCACTTATCATTTATCATTCTTACGACAATTTAGCATCCATCATTTAGCCTTTAGCATTTTAAAAATCATTCGTAATTTGTAATTCGTAATTTTTAATTGACTAGGGTTTCCTTATACTCCCCAATCCCCTTCTTCAACCCTTCAACAACTTCGTCCGATAATTCTCCTGATGACTTGATTAATTTTAAAACATCGGCGGATTTCATTCTTAAATATTCAAGCATCTTGGATTCGAATTCCATAATATTATCAACCTCAACATCATCCATTAAGCCGTTGGTGACGGCAAAGAATACCGCGACCTGCTCTTCTACCGGCATCGGCTGGTACTGGCCTTGCTTCAAAACTTCCACGATGCGCTGGCCGCGCGCCAATTTCTTTCTAGTCTCTTCATCCAAATCAGAACCGAACTGAGCAAAAGCCGCGAGCTCGCGGAACTGGGCGACTTCCAAACGCATTTTGCCGGCGACTTTTTTCATTGCCTTGATCTGCGCGCTGGAGCCGACGCGGGAAACGGAAATACCGGCGTTCACGGCCGGGCGGTTGCCTTGATAGAATAAATCCGGTTCAAGATAAATCTGGCCATCGGTAATGGATATAACATTGGTTGGAATATAAGCGGACACATCGCCGGCCTGTGTTTCAATAATCGGCAAAGCGGTAATGGAGCCGCCGCCAAAATCCTTATTCAATTTGCAAGCGCGTTCCAAAAGACGAGAATGAAGATAAAAAACATCGCCCGGATAAGCTTCGCGGCCCGGCGGTCTTCTTAAAAGCAAAGAAACTTCGCGATAAGCGGCGGCGTGCTTGGTCAAATCATCGTAGACGATCAAAGCGTCTTCGCCTTTGTCCAAGAAATATTCAGCCATAGCGCAGCCGGCAAACGGAGCGATATACAATAATGATGCCGGGTCGGAAGCGCCGGCCACAATCAAGGTTGTGTAATCCATAGCTCCGGCTTCTTTTAATTTGGCAACAATGCCGGCAATTTTGGATTCTTTTTGGCCGATAGCAACATAAATACATTTTACGTTCTGGCCTTTTTGATTGATGATGGCATCAATAGCAACAGCAGTCTTACCGATTTGGCGGTCGCCGATGATTAATTCGCGCTGTCCGCGGCCGATCGGAATCATCGCATCAATGGCTTTCAAACCGGTCTGCAAAGGCTGCTTAACTGATTCGCGAGTAATAACGCCCGGAGCGACTTTTTCCACCGGATAGAATTTATCAGCTTTAATTTCTTCGCGGCCATCCAAAGCTTTGCCTAAAGGATTTAGAACGCGGCCGACAATCTTGTCGGAAACCGGCACTTCAAGAATTTTTCCGGTTGAGACAACCTCGTCGCCTTCTTTAATGGCTTGGCAGTCATCAAGAATGATGGCGCCAACGCCGTCTTCTTCCATATTCAAAGCTACGCCATAACGCGAACCGGCGGAAGTTTTAAATTCCAACATTTCCGACATCATCGCGCCGGAAAGTCCGGACAATCTGGCGATGCCGTCACCAACCGAACGCACGCGGCCGGATTCTTTTTCTTCCGCTTTGCTTTGAAAGTCGCCGATTTTCTTTTTTATTTCTTCGACTACGAAGTCTTTAATGTCTGACATATTTTGTCATTCCGAGAAATTCCGGTAATCCGGAATTGCGAGGAATCTATAATTACGTTTTTTATTTACTGACGCACAATCCTATTAGCACAAAACAAAAATTATTACGCGTAGGATTGAGACGGATCCCTCATTCCGGATTACCGGAATTCGGGATGACAAACGCTATTTTAACTGTTTAATTCTTCTTTTAATTTTCCTAATCTATTCTTCAAGCTCAAATCTAAAACCTTATCGCCGTAATGCAACACCACTCCACCTAAAAGATTCTTATCTATTTTCTTATCAATCTCAACCTTGGCGCCGCTGCTTTTTTCTTTGATCATTTCTTTTAAAGCCTTGACTGTTTCCGCGCTCAGATTATTGGCCGAAGAAATCTCGGCTTTAATGGTATTATTCTTCTTATTCCAAAGCTTTTCAAAAATTTCCATTATTTCCGGCCAACGAGAAACCTGCCCGGCGCTAATCAGAGCCAGCGCGAACTTCTTGGCAACTTCTTTCTCCTGCCCTTTGTTTTCCTCCAAAGACTCCAATAGGGCTATGGCGTATTGTTTAGGAGCAACTCTCATAATTATTTTATTTTCTCAACTATTTTTTTTATTAACTCTTCATCTTTTTTGTTATCGACTTTTTCTTCCAAAACTTTTTCTAAAGCAGAAGAGACTATAGCGGCGACTTCTTTGCGAATATCGCGCAGGACCTCGGCTTTCTCGGAACGCATATTTTCCTTTTCTTGATTGATTATTTTGCCGATCTCTTCGCGGGTCTTGGCGATCTCTTTCTTGCGTAATTCTTCAGCGTCGGCTCTGGTCTTGTCCAGAATGGCCGCGGCCTCCACTTTGGCATTCTTTAAAACTTCTTCTTCTTTGACTTCTATTTCCTTCAATCTTTCCTCGGCGCGTTCGGCATTCTCTATCCCCTTCTCTATTTTGTCTTTCCGGTCGTCCAAGAATTTAAACATCGGCTTGTAAGCAAATTTAAATAGGACAAAAAGCAGGACGGCAAAATTGATCAATTGCGCCAATAGTATTTTCCAATCAAGGCCCAGGACTTTTATTAATTCCATAGAATAAAAATTATTTAATAACTTTGGGTGGGCGCTTCAAGCCTCACACACCCCGTCGCGGAGTACCGCGCCACCCCTCTCAAGAGGGGAATTATCAACTAAAAAGCAGAATTTCCGCCAGTTGCTTTTGCAGGCACCAGGCGGTTTTTCTATTTTCTAGCTGAAAAGAATGATCAAAGCGATAACCAAAGAATATATACCGGTTGATTCGGTGACCGCCATGGCGACGAACATCAACGGAGTGACTTTTCCGGCCACTTCCGGATTGCGTCCGATAGCTTCAAGGGCTTTGCCGCCGATAAAACCTTCACCGACGCCCGGACCGATAGCTCCCAAGCCCATACAAAGGCCGGCAGCCAATAATTTGAAAACTTCTGGTTCCATAAATTTTTATAAATTATTTTATTTAAATTTATTATTCTGATGCAGCTCCAGCTTCGCTGGCCATATTAACAAATACCAAAGTTAAAACCGCAAACACAAAAGCCTGAACGCAGGAACTCAATAAACCAAGAAGCAAGAATGGCACCGGCCCGAAGAATGGCAAAAGAAAAAGCATAACTGCGCCCAAAACTTCGCCGGCAAAAACATTGCCAAACAAACGAAAGGACAAAGAAAAAACTTTAGCCAACTCACCGATCAAATCCATAAATCCAAGAAATACATCCAAAAATCCTTGCGCCAATAATCCGAAATTCAATTTGCCTTTAGCAATACCGGCAAAAAAACCAACCAGATTCTTTATATTAATAAATTTGCCAACATAACCCAAAGGCCCCATGGCGGCAATTGTAATAATCTGCATCATTATTACTGAAGTGATCGTCATTATAAAAACCAAACCATAATCAGCCATTATTGCTCGAAAGAATGGAATCGCGCCCACAGCCGACTGCCAAGAAATCGCGCTCTGTCCCGGAATCAAAGTCAACAAATTCGCCAATAAAGTAAAAATAAATATCGTAAATACATACGGAAAAATCTTGCGGGTCTTTTTCTCGCTGCCAACTACGCCAACCGCAAAACTCCAAGCGCCTTCAAAAACCAATTCAGCCATGCTTTGAGTCTTTGACGGCACATTCTTCAAGCGTCTGGCTCCGACCACGGAAAAAAGTATCAACCCCGCGCTCAGGGCAACCATCAACAAAAACGAATTGGTAACCGGAAAAAATCCTATATAAAATAATATTTCCGGCGACAAAGATATATGCATAAATTAAAAATCTTTAAAATCATCGTCTTCTTCCAACGGCTTTGGCGCCAACTTTTCAATTTCTTTGGTTATCTCAAAAGCCTTGCGAAACAATAAAATATTAGTAGTGATAAAGGCTAAAGCCAAACCGCAAATCAAGAAAATATGGCCGCTAAAAAACTTTTTGTCCAAAAAATAACCGACCCCCCCTAAAAAAAGCATCGGCCCGAAAATGGAAGCGCTTCCGTACAAAGAAGTGGCAAAAGCAAAAGCTTTGAAATTCTTATCGTTTTTTGCGTTTCCATTTTCCATATTGATTTTCTTTCTTGAAAAAAAATAAATCCTCCGCCTTTTACGGCCCGGGATGATATTTTTGTATCAATACAATATTTTACCAAATTTTTTTTTACCGGTCAATGAGGTAAAATTTTTATTTGGTTAATAGATTAAAAAATCAAAAAATGTCAAACAGACCAATCAACTTGCGACCTCCATCTCGTCAATTACCACGATTTTCTCGCCTTCCAGAATATCATAAACAAAAATATCCATTATCTCACGGCGATATTTGAACTCCAAAGAAGTCATTAAAGTAAAATTCACTTCGCGCCCTAATTCTTTCTCTAAGTCATTGATAATTTTGACTAATTTTTCTTTATTCACTTTGCCAACAATTAAAATATCAACCGAAGAAGAAAAATTATTAACAAAAACTCCGGTCAAAACCAATAATTTTATATTACCCAATTTCTTCAAACTGCTTATAATATCATCCTTGTAAAGCATTTGTGATTTAGCAACCAAACTCTTTAAATCTTCATACAAAACAAAATCCTTGTTAACAACATAATACTTTTTTTCCTGCCCGACTTTTGGTTCTTCTGGCGGCGAAGCTTGTTCTGATATCAGCCCGAGCTCTAAAAGATTTTCCAATTCGCGGCGCACAGAATTTACCTGCAAACTCAAGTCCCTCGCTAATTGGCGAAGGTAAAACTGCTCTTCTGGGTGAAAAAAGAATTGTTTAATAATTTTAGCCCTAGAATTAGAACCAAAAAGTTTTTCAAGCATAGGGATGGTAAATTCTTCTAAAAATTAACTTTTCTTGAACTCGCCGCCAAAAACTTTGCATGTTTATTTTATTTATAGTATAATTAATAATGTCAGCGCCGTCAATCTTAAACGGTAAATTTAAATATGCATTACAAAATAGCCTCTCTAATATTAAACAGCGGACAAAAACCAAATACCGCGGCTGACATTTTTATCGCCCAACCAGATGGCTATAAAGAAGCCATAGCCGGGAAGCTTTTTATTTTGGCGGAAGTGGAAGCGCCAAAAAATGATGCTTTAAAAATAATCGATTTTTTAATAAACTCTCTTAATTCCAATTATTATAACAGCGAGAAACTTATTCTCAAAGAAAAAGTAGAGACAATAACAGTTGAAAGCATTCTTGAGGGAGCTTTATCCAAGACCAACAAAGAATTTTTTGAATTCTTGGAAGAAGAAAAAATAAAAATTGGCCCCTGGTTGCTTAACATAACCGCCGGCATCCTCTATCAGAATGAATTATATCTGACATCCGTCGGAAAAAATAAGAATTATCTAATTTACAAAGAAAAAATACCGACGGCAACAAAACATAAAAGGGCGGTTCTGGAGCCAGAAAAAATAGAATATAGGGCGATTGATCTCAATCAATCCCCCACAAACGAAGAGGCAATAACCCCGAATAAATTATTCTCAGAAATTTCCGGCGGAAAAATTCCATCTTCTGGGTATTTTTTGGTTATAAACGAAGCGATGTCTGAATATTTATCGCCAAAACAGCTTATTAAGATAGCCACCAAATTGCCTCCGGCGGCCGCAATGGAACAAATTAAAAATACCTTGGAACAAGTCAACTCTTTTATTTCTTTTCTTGGAATATTAGTAAAAAACACCGCTATCTCTTTATTAAATGAAGAAGAATTAAAAAAGAAAACCGAGAAAGAATTAGAAATATCAAACAATAAACCGGAAATAGTTTCCATAGAAGAAAAAACAGAAGCGGTTTTAGCTCCGGCCGGAATTTTAAATATAAAGAAACAAATGGACGGAGTTTTTAAAAAATCGGGGTCGAAAAACAAATCATCTTCTCAAATAAAAACACTTCCTGGACAAAAAAACAAAGCGCCTTTTATGTTGAAAGACAAAGTCTTCTTTAAAAAGCGCCCGAGTTTTGTCTCGCCGAAAAAAATATTTTCTTTTTTAAAAAAATTATTTTCCAATTTGAAAAAAATAGTTAAAGAAAAGGATCGAGAGGTTCTTCATGAAGACGAAGCAGGAAATGAAAAAAACAAATTTTGGAACAAAAACAAAATAAAATTCGCGACAATCGGCATAATGATAATTATCGCTGTTTTCTCTGTGAATCTTATAATTGCCAAACAACGCAATAAAAGCGCCGAAGCACTCAAGCTTTTTAACGAAAGAGTCTCAACCATAGAAAGAAATTTGAACAAAATAGAGGCTTATTTGCTTTACGGCAATAACCCTGACGCCCTTGTTTTATGGCAGGAAAATGAAAAACTTTTTTCCGAAATACCGGAAAAAGATAAAACTCGCGAAACAATAGCCACTTTGCAAGAAAAGCACGCCGGACTGTCGGATAAAATAAAGTTAATAACCAAAGTTTCCGATATGCAGCTTACCGCGGATTTTTCCAAATTAAACTCCTCGGCCGCCCCGCACTCTGTTGTTTTATCAGGAGAAAGCCTTTATGCCGCGGATAAAGTATCGGCAGCGATATATAAAGTCGATTTAAAAGAAAATATTGTTACTGCTTCTTATGATCTGCCGGACATAGGCGGGATGGAATTTTTAGCGGCCGGCAATAACAATATTTACTCTTTGGGGGCAGAAGGAATTGTGGAATTATCCACCTTAAATCAGGGCAAAAAACTATCCCTAACTCTGCCATCTGAAATAAAAAATATCAGGGGATTTAAAATTTACAATAATCGCGCTTATCTGGTTGATAAAGAAAACGGGCAAATATATCGCTATGATCGGACAGAAGACGGTTTTACCGGACAAAGCGCCTGGTTAAACTCCAAAATCGATCTAACCGACGCCACTGATATTTTTATCAATGGAGATGTCTATATATTAAAAAACAGCGGGCAAGTGGAAAAATATCTAAGGGGTCAGAAACAAGATTTTCCGAGTCTTACCATAGAAAATCCGATTTCAGCCGCAACTCGATTAATTATCGGAGAAAAAACAATCTACATCCTGGAACCTGAAAAAAAACGTTTGGCAGTCTTTGAACTGGAAACCGGCAAATTATCCGTACAATATATTTTTGATAAATTATCCGGAGTAAAAGATTTCTCTATTGATGAAAATAATAAAAAATTGTATATATTATCAGAAGTGTTTATTTACGAAATGCCTTTATAAAATTATTCTGTACTAAAAAACTCGGTGTTAACACCGAGTTTTTTTATTTTATCGCAGGATTTACTTTAAAGTAACTTTTGCACCAGCTTCTTCTAATTGCTTCTTGATTGATTCAGCCTCGTCTTTTTTTGCGCCTTCTTTAACCATTTTAGGAGCTCCGTCGACCAAATCTTTAGCTTCTTTTAAGCCTAAGGTTGGATTAATAACTCTGACGGCTTTAATAACATTAATTTTGTTAGCGCCGGCATCAGTCAATTCTACATCAAAAGAATCTTTAGCTTCCTCTGCTGGAGCGGCAGCGCCAGCGGCGACCGCCATAACCGGGGCGGAAGCGGACACGCCAAATTTTTCTTCTAAAATTTTAACTAATTCGGCCAAATCCAAAACGCTCATTTGCTCAATTTCCGCAACTAACTTTTCAAATTTGGCTGGAACTTCGATTTTTTTTGTTTCTTCCATGGTTTTATATCAAGCGACATGCATCAAATTGAAACAATAGCTTGAATTTTATTTATTTTTAAATTATTAATTTAAACTTTTTTTTCGCTAATCGCCTTTAAACAGGTAACCAGGCCGCGCAAATTACCAGATAAAACATTGACAAAACCAGAAATTGGCGCGTTTAAGGAACCAACTATTTGGGCTAAAATTTCCTGTTTAGAAGGAAGTTTGGCCAAATTTTCAACCACTTCCGCCGGAATAAACTTTCCATCCAAAATCCCGCCCAAGAAAAAAATTTTTTCTTCTTCTAATTCCTTACGGAAATTATCAACAACTTTAGCCGGAGCTACTTCATCTTTATAACTAAAAACGGCTGCAACTTTTCCCTCCAAGTTGTTTAAATCAACATCCAGGGCATTATCTTTTAAAGTAAGGTTGAGTAATGTTTTTTTTGTTACAACATATTCCCCACCTTCAGCCTTTAAACGTCGGCGCAAGTCTTCATTTTCTTTAACTTGTAATTTCTCAAATTTAGTAAAAATTATGGATTTAGAATCCTTTACTTTCTGAGATAATTCATCTAAAATTACTTTTTTTTGCTGTCTTGTTTTTGGCATATTCTTTTAATATTACGAATAAATAAAAAATCTCTGGTTTTTGGCCACAGATGCAAATAAAAAGCTGGGGAGCTTTATTTTGCCTCGGCAGGTCTTATTTTTTTAGCCTGCTGTCTATGGCTTAATAATATAATAATGTTAATATTAACATATTATAAAAAACTGTCAATCCCCTCTAAAAAAATAAATTTTTGATAAAATATTAATTTTTGTTATAATACAAATAAGACAAAAAAACATAATTAATTATAAAAAAGAAATGATCAAAGTTGACCAAGAAAAGTGCGTCGGTTGCGGCCGTTGCACTGAAATTTGCCCTGACATCTTCCGCTTAAATCAGGAAGGTAAAGCAGAAGTCATAAGTCAGGATAATGTAGAATGCTCCAAAAATGCCGCTGATCAATGCCCAATGGAAGCAATTTTTGTGGAAGAATAAACTGCAACAAAAACACCCGCCATTTCCGCGGGTGTTTTTGTTTTTTCCGTTATCTCTTGG
>CAZALZ010000008.1:0-42462 GCA_964486475.1 uncultured Gammaproteobacteria bacterium
TCCTTGGTAATGCTCGCTAAAAAACAGAAAACCATAGCCTAGGCTATGGTTTTCTGTTTTAGTCAAAAAGGCCGAAAATAATGGGTAATTTCGATTTGAATCCCAAGAATGTAGGGGCTCGATTTTAGAAATTTTTTTTGCTATAATAAAATAATACTTTAATACATTTTGGGCTGATAATAAAATATGAAAAGAGTCAGGGGCATCATAATAAAAGACGGAAAGCTGGTTTTAATAAAAAGGGTTAAATTTGATGACACCTATTATGTTATTCCCGGCGGCGGCGTTGAGCGCGGAGAAAACAATGTTCAGGCACTGATAAGAGAATGCCAAGAAGAATTAGGGGTGGACGTAAAAGTTCGTAAGCTGGTGTCGAAAAGTAAATTCAATGGACAATGGGAATTCTTTTATTTTTGTTTAATGGTTGGTGGGAAATTGGGTAAGGGGAATGGTCCTGAGTATGGCTGCAATTCCGGTTATGAAGGAAGCCACGCGATCGAATTGGTGGATTTCGCAAATTTATACAAAAAGAATTTAAAACCGACAGAAATCAAGAATGAGCTATTGAAATTATGGAGTGAAATAATTAAATTATCAAACACGAGCCGTTTTGGGAAAATTAAAATTAACAAAAACCCCCTCTTTCTAAAAACGTTAAGTAGAAAAGATGCGGAAAAAGAGCTATGTGGTTATGAGGCGATCAGTGAATTTTATCCCGTTCCAGTTTTTTTGTTTTCACTGAATGTTGGGCGCAATACGGTTAGTCTGTACGAATACGAGAACACGATCGGCAAAGATAAAGGCTTGTTGGTCGACTATTTCGCGGTCAACCGTAAACTTGGAAAAAAATACTATGAAATTATCGGTTTGTATAAAAAAATATTTCTAAAAACACTCCACAGGGACAGTGGAAAGTGCGCGGATGTTTTTTTTAGCGATAGAATCGAAACAAGAATCAAAAAGTTTTATCCTCAAAAGTTCGTTAAGATTTACCAGGGCAAAAAGATAAAGATAAACGGCAATGAAGTTGTTCTGAATTTGAAAAAGATATTGCAGGATTTGTGCGGTTATTTTAAAGATAGAAAAAATACGTGGACGGTGATTTCTCAGTGCGATCCAAATGATTTGAATATCGGTATTAAGCCAGTATTCTTTGATTATTTTGGCGGGGGAAGGGTGCCGCTTACTGCCGAATTCGCAACATTTTTTTGGTATAATTTGGTTCAAGGAAGTTATTTATCGCCAATTTACAATCGTGAGTCTTTTAAAGAACATGAAGGTATTTTATCGAAACTGGACGAAGTCGCAGTCATTGGCCAGGAAATAAATCATAAGGTATCTCCAATCAGGCAAAAAGCAATCCTGCTTTATATAGAAAGAGTGGTGCGGCCGGTGATGCAAAAAATACCCAACTTCGATTTTTTTAACTCAGAATTCAGAAATTATTTAGCAATGAAGATTTTGGCAGTTTTTGATGTCAGTAAAATGAAGCAAAAAGATAGGTTGCTTTGTTTGGCCTATTTACAATTTTTTTACGATCAGAGCTTTAGTAATATCGATGATTTTACAGATCATCTAAAAAAAGTATGGCCAAAGAAATAGATAAATATCTTAAAATAGAAGAACGTTTTTTTTCCGCGGTTAAAAAAGAGTTTGGCAAAGATTTACTGCTGTACTGCGTTACCGGTGGATTGGGCAGGAAGGAGATAATAGAAGGCTGGAGCGATATTGATGTGTTGCTTGTGTTTGATCTGAAGTTTGACGAAGGGTTTTATAAAAGATTTAAGAAGATATTTGGTAGAAAATATCCGATTAAAGTTGGCTGCACTTTTTATACAAAAGATGAATTCATCAATACTCCATACAAGGATGCCAAAACTTTGCATTCGATCTGCTTAATCAAGGCTGGTGTTTATGTGCCAAGGATAAACAAGCTAAGAGAGAAATTTAAGACCGTTAGAGTTTCGCTTACTCCATGCTTTGATTTGGGAAATTTTGCCGGTGGCTTGCACGAACTGAAAAGAGAGCTTCTTGTGTACCCTGCCTTAAATGAAAAGAAGATAGTCAAAATAATTTTTAGAATGATGAAAATTATTTTAAGAGACGCTGGATTTAAAGTTTATGGATATGAAGATACCGCAAAGCATTTTGCCAAAATTTTTCCGGATTTCAATCACATCATCACTCCTCGGATGGTGATTCGTGATACTATCGCGCCTAAGCAGAGATATTTGTCTTACTTGTTTTTTTTGGATTACATAAAAAGTACTAAATATGCTAGAGTTCGAATTCAAAAGCGATAAAACCGTTATCGGGTTCAATACTGGTCATCATGGCGGTTGCTGCGTGATACATAAAAATAAAATAATCGCTGTTGCAGAAGAGCGGCTTAATCGTAAAAAATATTCCGAAGGATATTTATACAGTCTTTTTTATTGTTTGAAAGCGCTTGGTATTTCAGCTGCCGAGGCTGATCTTTTTGTTTCTAGCAGTTATCATGAAAGACTGCCGGAAAGATTCCGGGGCGACTTGGCTCCGGCCGGGTTGGGTAGCGAAAAATTCATAAGCGTTGACCATCATTTATCGCATGCTTATTCCGCGTTTTTTTTGTCGCCATTCAAAGAAGCGATGATTCTGGTTATTGATGGCCTGGGGAATGGTCATGATACCGAGAGTTATTATTTGGCAAAAGATGGTTTGATTGAAAAAATTGGCGGAAATGATTATTCCAGATCTATTTATAGGGGGGTAGGCAGGACTTACGAAACGTTTACGAATTATTGCGGCTGGAGCGCCCAAGAGGCTGGAAAAACAATGGGCTTGGCCGGATATGGAAAAGATAAGTACCCAAAGGTCCAGCTTTATGAAGCCAATGAGGATGGCCAGATATCAAGTCTTTCCGAAGGAAAATATTATCACGCCGCCTTGAATTTTATAAAGAAGAATGATTTGAATTTTGGCAGGCCTTTTTCCAGTTTTGCCAACAAGAATGCGGCTTATTTCGTTCAGGATCGGACGGAAAAAATCATAATAGAAATAATAAACAGGCTTTATGAAAAACATAAGATCGAAAATCTTTGTTTGGCTGGCGGAGTGTTTTTGAACGGCATTATAAATCAAAAAATACTTGAGGAGACGAAAATAAAAAATTTGTTCGTACCACCTTGCTGCGATGACACAGGACAAGCTTTGGGCAATGCGTTGTATGGTTATCACCAGCATTATAAAAAAGATAAGATTTTTTCTTTGCCGCACGCGTACCTCGGAAAAGAGTATGGCGACGAGGAAATCCTTGATGTTTTGGAAAAAAAACAAAATGTTTTTGTTCTGCCATATGAAGTAAAGTCAAATGATTTTAAGTTCAAGAAAAGTAGAAACATCTGCAAGGAGACCGCAATCTTGCTGTCTATGGGTAATATTATGGGCTGGTTTCAAGGGGGGGGAGTGAGATTGGGCCAAGGTCGCTAGGGCACCGAAGTATTCTTTGTGCGCCTTTTCCGTCGAAAATGAAAGATTTGCTAAATTCAAAAATCAAACATAGGGAAATGTTCAGGCCATTCGCCCCGTCGATTTTAAACGAGCGGATGGGTGAGTATTTTGAAATGAAAGGCGATTCGCCTTTCATGCTGAGGGTTGCGAAGACAAAAAAAGAGATGTGGAAAAAGATTCCAGCCGTAATGCATATAGATAAAACAGCTAGAATCCAGACGGTTACCAAGGAGGACAACGGAATATATTACAGGCTAATAAAAGAGTTCCACAGATTAACCGGGGTTCCGGCCGTGCTTAATACCTCCTTTAATGATTCTGGCGAACCGATAGTCGAGACGCCAAAAGACGCTTTGGTGATGTTTTGCAAAACCCCGATGGATTATTTAGTCATTGGAAATTATTTGATATGGAAAAAATAGTATTTGATTTGATTGGCGTCATAACGGAGGAGGGTTATTTCGCCTCCAAGGTTCTATATCCGCTGATCAAGGATTATCTTTCTTACGATCGGTTTAAAAAAAGATATTTATTGTATTGTATTGGCAATATAACAAATGATGAATTCTGGGAAGATGTGATTCCTGAAAAAAAGATCGCTAAGTTTGAAGATGCTTTGTTCGATAAGCTCGTGAAATATAACAAGCCCCTGATAAATTTTATAAAAAGGTTAAACAAAGACGGCAGGCATCTTTACTTGGCGTCGGAGATTCCTCAAAGGTGGGGGGATTTAATATTGAAAAGCGTTGGCCTCGATTTGTGTTTTAAGAAGAAATTTTATAGCAGTAAGATTGGGCACACTAAGCCTTTTTTGGGATTTTTCGGGAAGATATTCGCTTCAAGAGATTTTGTGGGCAAGAAAATTATTTATATCGATGATACCGGGGAAAATCTAGCTGCAATACGTAAATATAAGTTTCCAGTAAAAACTATCTTGTATGCAAAAAATAATTCCGGATACCGATGCGATTTTAAGGTTAAAAATATAGTAGAGCTGGAAAAAATAATATATGGATAAAATTTATAATATAAAGATAGAGTTTCCTTGCATTACGCAGCGGATATTCATAGGAAGTGGTATTTTGGACTTTTCTTGCAAAAAAATATTGTCTCAAAATTATGACAAGCTGATAGTGGTGGTTGATCGCAATTTGTACAAACTGATAAAAATCGATTTGAAAAAATATTTAGGAGAAAAGATTGTGGATATTGTTTTTGTTAAGCCAACCGTCAAATATAAAGAGTTTGGAGAGTGTAGAGAGATTATCGCTAAAATGGTCTTGGCCAAGATGAATAGGAACTGTTGTCTAGTGGCCATTGGAGGTGGCTATGTTGGCGATTTAGCGGGTTTTGTGGCCGCTAACTACATGAGAGGGATAGATTTTGTCCAAATTCCGACAACTGTAATGAGTATGTCGGACGCTATCATCGGAAAGGTGGCTATTAATTTTAATGGAATAAAAAACCTCCTCGGCTCCTTTTACTCACCAAGATACACTTTTTGCGATGTGTCATTTTAAAAACTCTAAATAAAGACGAAATTGTCCTGGGTTTGGTTGAAATTTGGAAACATTCGCTTTTGGTCAATAGTCGCTCTTTGTCATGCAAGATAACCGAATGTTTAAAAGGGCGACTTGAACCAAGCGTTTTTTTGGAGTTGATTAACTCCTCTTTAAAAATTAAAAAGAGATTTGTAGAGAATGATTACAATGATAAGAAGGATGTTCACAAGGCTTTGAGTTTGGGGCACACCTTCGCTAATTACCTGGAGCAAAAATTAAAATTAAGACATGGTCAGGCAGTTTTTTACGGAATTGTCCTAGAAACATTGCTTTCTCTGCGATTAAAGGTAATGGATCAGAGGAGGTATGATTCCATACGGGTATCCATGAGATTATTTGAAAAGAAAATTAATTTGCTAGAAAAAATTCAGGGTAGCATAAATGCCAATGAAACAATCAATAAACTCAAATTCGATAAAATTAACCACGGAGATTTTTTTACTTTCGTTCTCTTGACAAATACCAGTTTTTGCGTTAAAAGAAGTATTACGAGCGGTCAGTTAAAAAAAGTATTGTCAGAATTTACTAAGCTTGTAATTTAAAGCTAAAAATCGAGGAAAATAGTCATTTACTATCGTAATTATACAAACAAGTTCTTTAAAACAAAGGATTATTTTATGAAAACCAGAGTACGTGCCGTTATCATCAAGGATGGGAAAATTTTATTGATTCACAGGATTAAGGAGTGTCGGGAGTATTGGGTTTTTCCTGGAGGTGGCATAGAAGAAACCGATGAATCTAAACAAAAAGCCGTTGAACGGGAATGCCTGGAGGAAATTGGCGTTAATGTCGGAGTTGGCGATCTTTTCGCAGAGGAAAAAAATGATCAAGCGGTGGAATTTTTCTATCGTTGTGAAATTTTGTCCGGAGAGGTTGGAACCGGCAAGGGGCCGGAGTTCCAATTTGGCAGTGGTTATAAGGGGACCTACGAACTTCAATGGATTGATATTCTCAAATTGCACGGTTTTGACGTTAAACCGGAAGCCATTAAGGAGAAAATCATGAAGGAGGTGGTTTAATTATGAGACCGATAGCCTTAAGCGGCGTCGATGGAGTTGGGAAAAGCCAGCAAATTCGTTTACTGTCTCGAGAAAGCGCTATGTTTCATGTTACTAAGCCGTTGATACAGTATAGCGAGCGCTGGCCGAAGTTAAGCGGTTCCGCTATGTCAAAATGGTGGTTTGAAGACGTGTCTATGGAGGAATTCATGGATATTGTCGTCGAATCGCTTGAAGCGAGAAAAAAGGATGTAGCGAGCGGAAAAATCCAGGTATTCGATCGCAGCTCGAAAATGTTCAAGGCGGTATGCGTTGCGACATGGGCCACTCGCGCAAACCTTAGCATCGACAATGTTTTGCCGGAAGTCTCTCGTCGGTTCGAAAAAGCGTTTGATCGCAATGATGGCGAATTTGAAATTTTACTTGTGTCGGATGACGATTACTTGCGCTCAATTGAAAAATTTCAGTCATTGTTCAGGTCAGACAGCGGCTCGTATGAACCGTATATGAACGAGAGGTATTCTCGCTATCAGGCGAATCTTCGGCAAACCATGAAAGCGTGTTTTGCGGAAGATGGCGTGAAACGCTTGACGGTAGCTTCTCCCATAATCGATGTTCAAAATTCTCTTCGTGAACTGATTAGCCAGGCTTATGGAATCAAATTAAGTCTTCTGGCTGATGGGGTGTCGAGAATTGTCGGTTTGGGCGGCCTAAGCGAGTGCGGCAAGAGCAGTTTTGCCGATAGCTTAAGAAAAAGCGGATACTACCGATTGAAGCTGCGGTATTTCATTGAAGTAGTCGAGGCTCGCGGCGAAACGGCCACTCCAGAGAATTTGGCCGCAGAGTTGTTGCATTTTTGCCAAAGGCATTATTACGTGAAAGAGTATTCCATCGAAAGCTTGCACGATCCTTATGTGCCTGCTTATTTGAAAATGCTCTTTGGCAACAGGGTCAAGATTGCATATCTGGATGCTGGTGAAGATATCCGCATTGATCGGGCCATGGCTGAAATGCATGTTGAGCGTAAAACGGCAACAGACGCGGTGCGTGCGAAAGATCAAGTAAAGCTCTTAAGGGGGGCTTTAAATGTTCGCGGTATAGCCGATTTAGTTGTCGATAATTCGCCTAATTCCTTTGAACACAATTTTGCCAGATTCTCCATGGCTCTAAACTCGTAAGTAGGACGCGGATAAGGATATCCTTTCCGCGTCTTTTTTTATTGTTATATTTTTTGGCTTATTTTAAAATAGGAGTGACAACTTTTTATCGCACCAACCCAAACAGTTCGAATCGCTTACTCTCCGCCAACACAACTTTTTATCGTGCAAACCCGAGTCCTTTCGTAATGCTCGCTAAAAAACAAAAAACCATAGCCTGTGCTATGTTTTTTTGTTTAAGTCAAAAGCATTGAAAATATTAGATTATTTCGGTTCGAATCCCAAACACTTTTTCAAGTCGTTTCTAAAGAGATTTTTTGCTATAATTTAAGTAGTTATTAAATTATTATTTTGCCCCTTTTTTAAAAAGGAGGGGCGGCAAAATTTATGAAATCAACAGCCCATGCCTGGCTGGCCCTCATGGCCATGCAAAGATTAAAGACCGCTAAGAATTCCAAACAATTCCAAAAAAGTTTCCTCGGCGGCAATTTCAAGGATTTCTTCCTTGGCGATAAATTCGATATCTACTTCAATTCCCAAGCCGAAAGATTCGTCAATTTTTTCGACAAACACAAAGACGCCTTCGTCCAGGGCGCCTGGTTCCCCGACAGTGTCATATCTGACAATTTGACTGGCGGCCACACTTTGTCTAGGACTTTAAACCATATCTCGCGAGCATTCGCGAGGGTTAGGTTCACTAAATTGTTAATTCAATCTTAACCCAAGAAATTAAAAAAATCAACGGCTATCTTAAACTTAATCTGCCGCGCTCGGCCGCCCCGGATTACCGGGGCGCCCTCGCTGGCGACAGCAGCGTCGCGATGTTAAGACCCGCAAGCGAGATTGTAAAATTTTATTCCATATTCATTCCATAAAATTTTCCAAACTCGCTTGCTAGTCCATCCCCAGAAAACAATCAATCGATTTTTTCTCGCGCAAAATTCCTTTCGCCATTTCCATATTAAAAGAATAATAAGGAATAAAAAGGCGAAATGAATTCCACGCGAAAAAAACCGAAACAAACTTCAAGCCAATCTCTCCGACCAACGCTCGCCGCTTGGCCGCGCCCCGATTACGGGGGCGTCCGCGCGCGGCGAGTGGCGCAAGCTAATTGCCGCCGATGAACGGGCCCAAGCTATCGCATAACGAATATTTCGCGAAGTAGACGCGTTTAAACGCCATACAAGCAGGCTAGTAATGGGCGCGCGGAGTATATAAAGCAGAAAACAAAACGAACATTCTTAACTTACTTCGCGAGAATATGCGTTATGCGAAGTTTGGCCTAGCAAGCCTAAAGAATATTCCTCGCCGGAAGCAAAAACCAAACTTGCGTTGCGCGTTCCGCCGGGAAAAAATCAATACCATTTCCAAACTTCTTGCTCCGGCGGTTCCTTCGTAGGAAAAAACAGAGGAGACACCAGCCAAGGCCGAAGAAAGGCGCGCCGGCATCGGCAAATTATTTTAGGTGTAAAGCGGAAGACAAGCCCCGTCCGGCCTAATCTTCCAAGTATTCAGATTAGTCCGCCCGAGGCTTAACTTCCGCCATTTTAATATTTATCTTTGCCGATTGCCGCCACGCCTTACTTCGCCCTTTATCTTCGTAGGAAAAACCATTTGCCAAAGTTTGGCTCAACTTACGGCCGGTATTAGCCGCGAGGCTCTTGCAATGTCCTTACTCCGGCCGTCGAAGACAAAAGGCGAGGGGAGGAATGGAAAGTTTGGCGCGAAAGGAATTGTTATGCGAGAGGAATTGTTCGTTCGAAATGTTTGTAAAGAGCGGGATCGTTTTGATTTCGAGAGAATTTCATTTTAGAAAGTGATTTTCGACGCTTCCGCAATTTTCAGAATCTGAAGTCGGTTTTTGATTTTCGATAGTGTTAGTTCCATTTCCTTTTTTATAGTTAGTCAGCTTATCAACAAAAGGTTGAATGTATTTATTATAAGTTTTCTTTGTTTCTTTATTAGGCGTGTTATTAACGCCAGTTTCTGGCGTTAAATATGCGTCAGTACTGGCGTTGTTTTTGAAGTGTTTTTCTTGGCTGGCATTAAAAGAACGCCAGATACTATTATTTAGCCTGTAAATATATATTTTTTTGCCCCATTTCATTTTCTTACCCTCTCGTCGCAATAAGATTTTTTTATTCACAAGATTTTCTATTTGGTTTTCCACTGTCCAGTGATGCATTTTTGTCATTTTTCCGATAAATCTAAAGCTCATTTCTGCTTCTTCTCGATGGTATCCTATAGTTTGTCTGATAACGGCAAGAACTATTCTGTGTTCAAGTTTTCCAAGGTCGGCCGCCATTAACCATTTGCTTAAATTGTGTTCTATAAGCATGAAGCCTTTATTTTGTTTTTTATTTGAATAGTTTTCCATGTTATTTTAGTTTGCCCTCTTCTCTTAATTCTTGATCGATTTGAAAGAGGACTTCGTAGAATCCTATAAGGTTATATTTTGCCTCGGCCAAATCCTCCTCTTTGATATCAAGGTCTCTCATAAATTCTCTGTCTATGTCGGAAATTTGAGGCATAAAAATATTTTTTCCAAATCTAATATACCATATTTTTTTGCCTAAAACAAGCCAAAAAACAGCAAAAAAAGAGTTTCTTAATTTTAAAATTAAGAAACTCTTTAAAGTTTTTTATTTTAGCTGTTTATAGGAATTTTCCAGCCGATTTTTACAAATTTTTTTTGAAAGGTTATCCACTGTTTTTCACGATCGGCAATCTTTTGTTTCTTTTTGAATTTGAATAATTAAATTTTTTCTCATAGCGTTTTTGCTCGAGTTTTATCTTGTCTTCGATAAGCAGAAAATCGCCCATTTTAGTCAGTTCGTGGAATTCGATTGTTAGATTATTGTGAACCTTAGGCACATAGTCTTTTAAAATAGATTCTCTTAATCTTATAACTGTTTCTTTCGGAATATTAAAAAGCATAGCGCTGATAACGCTTTTCCAGATTTTTGAATTTATCTTTATGATTTCGTATGTCCAATTTTTCCCTTGAATAAAATTATCGATCACATCCCTTAAATATCTTTCATTTTTAATGTTGGACCAGTTTTTTGCCTGTTCTCTTGTTAAATTTTCTCCTTCAAATTCAAGCATTATATTATAATGGGCTAAATATTTATCAATGATCTCTCCTACCTTTTTATCTCTGGAAATGAATTCTATCCATTTTTCTTTAAGAAGATCAATGGCTAGATGTATGCTTCTTAGCTTTTCAACTTCATTCTTGTGTAAATCATAAAGGCCGGGCGGTATGCAGATATCGCGCTTCAATGCTTCTATATTTCGGAGAACCTTTTCGTTCTTGTATATTCCTTCTATATTTGCCCGGATTTTTTCCAGAGCCGCTTTTTTTGCTTTATTTTTTTGACTCATTTTTTCCATACTATTATTTTAGCTTAATTGAATGGCAAGCACAAAAAAATACCCCACATTCCATTTATGGATTATGCGGGGCGGGAATTTTACTTCTCGAGTTTTTTGTAGGTCATGCGTTTCAGACCTTTATACCAGTCCGTAAATTCGACATTTTTCATTTCAGCGATTATTTTTTTCGCTGATTCTGTCTCAACTGCTTCGGCAACATTGTCGATCCAGTTTTGCGCGGCCTTGTAGCCGGAGTCAACATATTCTTTGGCTTGAAAAGCCTGCTCAAGCCAATCCGCGTCTTTGGCGACTATTCCCTCTTTGGAGGTGCGGTCTTCGTATTCATCGAAATATTCTTTCCATTTTTGGCGAATAGATTGATGTAATAGCTCTGTCTGTTCAACAAAAGCCGTTCTTTCCGCTTCCTTGTTGGAGTAATATCTGGCCGCTACTTTATCCTGATCGCCGATTCTTGTTTCGGCGTTATCATGGATCATTAGCATTGTCACGACTTTTTCCGGATTAGCGCCTTCCATAACAGCTAGGATATAGCCGATTTGCGAGGCTCGAAAAACATGCTCGGCAACGGTTGCCGGCTGCTTAACGCCGATTTTCCACCAACCGGCATGTACTTGCCGTTTAAGCTGGCTAAGCTCGAAAATGAAATTTACGATTTTTGTAAAATTTTCTTTCATACAGCCTCCTTGTTATTGTTTATTTATTGATCGTCTCAATTTCTTTACATATAACCATAGACAGGTAAAAAAATCAAATTTTTTAGTTTCTGTGGCATTTTTATTTTATGTAATTTATAGTACTATTAAATATATGATAATTAGAGAATACAAAAAAAGCGACAAAACCGCAGCGCAAGATATTTTTGCTAAATATTGGACTGATAAGGAGTTTTTGGATGAGCTTGAAAAAAATATAGACGAGAGTAAAGCACTTTTTTATGTTGCCGAGAAAAATGGCAAAGTGGTCGGGATTGCTGGATTTAGAAAAGCGCCGGAATATCTTAGCGCTCACGCCAAAACAAGAAATCCAGCAGAATTATACATAGTCGCTTCTAAAATAAAAAGCGAAGGCACTGGAAGCGCTCTTGTGCAAAAAATAACAGAGGAAGCAAAGAATTTGTCTTTTACTGAAATTGAATGTTATAGTCCAAAAACTCACAGTAGCTCTTGGAAATTCTATGAGAGGCTTGGGTTTAAAAAAGAGGGGTTTATCAATGATCCAGACGACGGATTTCCTGGAATGCTTTGGGTAAAAATTATTTAAGTTATGAGCCTTAATCTTTTTATAGCCTCGGAAATTTTTAACTAAAAATACTATCCAGACATTTTAGTTCTCTTGTTGCGAAGCGCAAATTTTCCCAAACTTCAACCCAGTCCATAGTTCTAAAATCATCTGCCAGACTCCGCAGAACGGGACGAAGCGAGTCTAAAAACTCATTTCATCCTTTTTTTATCGGCATTTTTGAAAGTTCGAACGCGGTAATTTCGGCGCTTAGGAGTTCGCGATTATTTTTTATCGTAAGCAGTCATTTGAACGCCAATATTTAAATTTTTTTGTCTTTAAGAAAAAAGTTCGAACCAGGAAGATAATATCTCTCTATAATGGTTTGGTTTTATGTATTATTTAATTGAAAACAATCTTTTATCTAAATATGATCTGGACTGATACAAGGGCTTTTAAAAAGGCGTTTTTTGTGGTATTATTAAGTTGACATAGAAATAATAAAATAATCAATCATTATGAAAATCATTAAGTGGATAGCAAGAATTTTAGCGACAGGCATTTTGGTTTTAGCCCTGCCGTTTTATTTTGGCTACGGGAATCCTTTGCCGTTTGCTAATCCAAATTATTCTCTGTGGGAAAATGTTGCACTATCTATGATGCCGTTAGTTTTTATCGGCTTAGCTTTGGGCTGGAAATATCCTAAGGCCGCGGGTTGGCTCGTCGTTGGTGCAATTGTAGTTGGTTTTCTTGTTGGGCTTTTAACAGAAGCGAATCTCAGTATTAATTTGGCTGTTCCTATTATCCCAGGAATTTTATATTTGATAGATGGGTACAAAAAACAAATGCAGAGCAATTCTTAATTTATGAATTTTAAAAACTTGCTTAAAAATAAAACTATAATAATCGTAATTATTATTTTTGCCATAGGCGCATTTATTTATAATTACTCGACAGTCATTTTTCAAGAAGGTAATCCTTGGCCACAAATTAAAGGTATCGCCCAGTTAACTTTCGGCAAGTCGGATATCGTTAAATTGTCCGGCTCAAATATTAGATATCTGACGAAAAGTCAAGGCGGACCTATGACAATTGAAGCCTTCATGAAAGATCGTGGATATGAATATATGGATCAAATGGGATCTGGATACTTTTATAAATCATCTGATAAGACCATTATTTTAATTAGGCGCCAATACAGTCGTTTTTATACAATTTGGACTATTGCTGAAAATGATAGTTCCGAAACTAACGACAATTTATGGATGACGATCACTAATGAACAAGGCATAACATTTCAATATCCTAAAGAATTATTGGCTGAATATGTGAGTGTTGCGGAATGGCCACCGATTATAAAAATTGAGACTGGAATATATTCATGTAAAACTACACCACAGGAAGTAAGTAGTATGTCAGATATCACTTCGGAGAGGTTGGTTGATAATAGAACTTATTGTGTGAATATAAAAAACGAAGGTGCGGCCGGCAGCGTTTATTCATCGTATGCTTATACCACTGCCCAAAATGGCAAGCTCGTAAAAATTAGCTTTACTCTGCAATATCCCGATTGCAATAATTATGACGAAGAACAAAGAAAGGCTTGCGCCGGTGAAAGAGAGGTTTTTGATGTGGATAGCATTGTCGACCGTATTGCTCAAAGCATGATACTTGGGCAAGAATAAACAAAATCACTATGAATTTAAAAAATCGCGAAACACCGCCGGAATTGCCCGCAGAGGAATTCAAAACGGAAAGAAGACAAGAAAGAATAGAAGATGGCATCTGGATTCCTGGAATATTTGATGAATATAAAAATGAAGTTGCCGTTGCCGCCTCAACTAAATTGATAAAAAGAAATAAAGGGCAAGCTTTAAGAATTTTAGGCGACCAGAAAAGATTTAATCGTCCGTTAGCGGAAAAAATTTCGGCTGGTCGGATTTTAGCGCAGTTAAGAGATGTTATTGATCCTTCTGTCGATTTACATCATGTTGTTAAGGCTCAGCTGGCAAGCGGCGGTAATGTTAAAAAAATAGACGAAGATTTTGTTAAAGATTTGGAGAAGGGGAATCTGGAGAATAAACAGATTTTGAAAACCGACAGTTTAATTACCAATTTAAAAGGCTATCCGCTCTATACTTCGGCCGCTGATTGTTTTCCGGTTGGAATTTACGACCCGGAAAATCAGGCTATCGGTTTGCTACATTGCGGGACCTACGGTTTATCCGCCGGAGTTTTAGAAAACACTTTGCAATTAATGGCTGAAGAATACGGCACAGACCTGACAAAAATAAAAGCGGTTATTGCTCCCGGTATCAGCGACCAGTATGTTATTGCCAAAACCCAGTTGAGCGAATATCAAAAAAATCATCCTGATTTTGATTTGGACAAATACACCGAAGCGGTGGAAAATCCTTTGGAAGCCAAGTTTGATTTGGGCCGGGCGATAAAAGACGCTTTGATAAGAAATGGCGTTTTGGAAGAAAATATTGAGCTTTCAAAATATAAAACAGACAAGAATAATGATTTATTTCCGTCAGATAGAAAAGAAGGGCGCGAAAAAAGAGACAATTATGGCTTTATGATAGCTTTAAAATAATTATTAAAATCACCATGTTTTGACACTAAAATCTGGGAGCAGCAGAATTTTTTATTTGTTTTATTAGACAACTTGCCGGAGGAGATAAATATTTTATTAATTATATTTTTTGGTAAAAAAGATGCGAAGAAATGCGTCTTTTTTTAAATTCTCTTGACACAAATGTTAGAATAATATAACATTAAGATTGTTAGATATAATTAACATTAAAAAAACAATCTTATGCAAATCTCGGCAAAACAATACCAGGCCGTAAAATTGGTTACGGTCGTGGTCTTGGCTGTCATTTTCAGCCAAGCGTTTATCTTCAAAAATTTCCTGATTCCGGTCGGCCTGCTTATCGCCAGCGCCCTTGTTCTTTTCTATCTGCGCCGGCAGGTCAAGGACGTAATCGCCGACGAGCGCGATTACGCCACCGGCGGAAAAGCGGCCTTGCTGACCATCCAGATATATTCCTGGATAGCGGTGATTTCTATGTTCCTTTTATATTCTTTCTCTTATCTCAACCCGTATTATTATGCTGTCGCCATAACCTTGGCTTTTTCCACGGTTATTTTATTGCTTTTGTATTCGGTTATTTTCCGTTATTACAACAAATTTAAATTTTCCGATAAAAAATTCATTTTCACAGTCATAATTTTCCTTATATTTTTAGCTATGGCGATTTTAAGTCTGCGTGTTTTTTCCGGCGAAGACGGTTATATGTGTCAGGACGGACAATGGGTGAAGCATGGCAATCCGTCTTTTTCGGCGCCAGATAAAGAATGCAAATAATAAATATTATGAAGAATAATATCAAGGAATTAAGAACAAAATTAAATATAACTCAGGAAGAATTAGCCCAAAAGGCCGGAGTCCGGCGTGAAACTATTGTATTTTTGGAACAGGGAAAATATAATCCTTCGCTCGGTTTGGCCAATGAAGTCGCCAAGGCCCTTGGAAAAAAGATTGATGAAATTTTTGATCTTAGTTAAATTACAATGAAAATAAAAGCCGGCGAACGTTTGATTCTGATGTCGCCGGTTTTTTATCTCTTTTTGGTATTTTGACAATATGCTTTGTTTTAAGATAAAATTAAATTTATGGAAACAATAATAAAAGTTGAAAAATTAACCAAGAAATTTAAGGATTTCACGGCGGTTGATAGCATTTCTTTTGAAGTTAAACCAGGAGAAATCCTTGCTTTTTTAGGTCCGAACGGTGCGGGGAAAACCACGACTATAAAAATGCTGACAACGGTTTTACAGCCGACGAACGGATTGATAAACATTGCCGGACATGATCCGGTGCATGAACAGGATGAAGCGCGCCGTTCTTTCGGCATTGTTTTCCAGGATTCCAGCGTTGACGAAGATCTTACCGCCTGGGAAAATATGGAGATTCATGCCGCTTTATATCATTTGGCGCCGGTCGGGCGAAAAGAAAGAATCGCCAAACTTTTGCAGTTCGTGGAATTGGACGATCGCCGCCAGGAATTGGTCAAGAATTTTTCCGGCGGTATGCGTCGGCGCTTGGAAATCGCCAAAGGCTTGCTTCACCATCCCAAAATTCTTTTTTTGGACGAGCCGACCCAAGGGCTTGATCCGCAAACGCGCAATCATATTTGGGAGTATGTAAAAAAAATGAACCAAGAGGAGGGGATGACAGTTTTTTTCACTACCCATTATATTGAGGAGGCCGCGCGCTATGCCGGCCGAGTGATTGTGGTTGACCATGGCAAGATAGTGGCTTCCGGAGCACCAGATGCTCTGAAAAAAATGACTGGAAAAGAGGATTTAGAAGATGCTTTTATAGAACTTACCGGGCATGAAATTCGCGAGGAAAAAGCCGATCCGCTCGTTAATATGAGGATGCGCCGCCAAACGCGCCACGGTTAATTAATTTTAAAATATGGAAATAATTTATTATCTTTGGTTGAGGCAAGTTAAAAAATATTTTCGCTCCAAGTCGCGAATCATCGGTTCTCTCGGACAGCCGCTGCTTTTTATGCTGGCTTTCGGTTTCGGTTTCGGACCGATTTTTGCCAAAGCCGGAGAGGGGGATTATTTAGAATTTTTAGTGCCGGGCATAATTATCATGAGCATCGTTTTTATGGCGGTTTTTTCCGGTTTGGAAATAATTTGGGATAGGCAATTCGGATTCTTAAAAGAAATGTTGGTAGCGCCGGTTGGACGGATAAGAATAATGTTCGGCCGCTGTCTGGGCGGGGCGACGGTTGCTTCTTTCCAGGGTTTAATAGTTTTACTTTTGTCTTTGATAGTCGGTTTTCGCCCGGATGGTTTTTGGTCGGTTATTTTTTCTTTGTTTTTTATGTTTTTAGTGGCTTTTATTTTTACTTTGGTCGGAACCGGCATTGCTTGTTTACTGGAAGATTTCCATGCTTTTCAGTTAATCGTTAATTTTTTGATAATGCCGCTGGTTTTCTTATCCGGTTCATTTTTTCCATTAAGCGATTTGCCGGGCTTTTTATCGGCAGTTATTAGAGTAAATCCTTTATCTTATGGAGTTGATGCTATTCGCTGTTGTCTTATTGGGCTTTGTCAATTTAATATTTTTCAAAGTTTGTTGGTTCTTTGTTCGGTCGGCTTGTTTTTTCTAATAATATCCAGTTATTTATTTTCTAAAATAGAAGCTTGAAATATGATAAAATCAGCAAAATTTATAAAAGGCATAGTCGGGCAGGATGATATTTTAGATAACAACATTCCCCAAGTCGCTTTTATCGGGCGTTCCAACGTCGGAAAATCCAGTGTTATAAATGTTTTAACCGGTCAGAAAGATTTGGCCAGAACCAGCGCCTTACCCGGCCGCACGCAGGAAATAAATATTTTTTTATTAAACGACAATCTTTACTTGGTTGATTTGCCTGGCTACGGTTTTGCCAAACTTTCTCGGAAGGATAAAGAGTGGTTGCACGAATTGATAAATTGGTATCTTTTCAGTCCTCAAAACAAACAGGAAAAAATAATTTTGATAATAGACGCACTGGTCGGACCGACTAAAGATGACTTGGAGATTTTGGAGGCTTTGGAGGAAGCAAAAAAAAATGTTATTATCGTAGCTAATAAGATAGATAAAATAAAAAAATCAGATTTTGGAAAAAAAATTGAAGAGATTCAAGGAAAGATTAATAATCATTTAATTATTCCGTTTTCGGCTAAGGAGAAAAAAGGATTAAAAGAACTAATCAAAGAAGTTTTATTTTAATATCTTGACCGATTTTTTCTTGGAGGGTATTATGTATGTTTTTGGAGAGGTGCTAGAGCGGTCTAATAGGACAGTCTTGAAAACTGTTGACCTAGCAATAGGTCCGCGAGTTCGAATCTCGCCCTCTCCGCAGAACGGGACGAAGCGAGTCTAAAAACTCATTTCATCCTTTTTTTATCGGCATTTTTGAAAGTTCGAACGCGGTAATTTCGGCGCTTAGGAGTTCGCGATTATTTTTTATCGTAAGCAGTCATTTGAACGCCAATATTTAAATTTTTTTGTCTTTAAGAAAAAAGTTCGAACCAGGAAGATAATATCTCTCTATAATGGTTTGGTTTTATGTATTATTTAATTAAAAACGGCCTCTTGTCAAAAATGATCTGGACTGATATAAGTGTTTGATAGGATTGCTCTTTTGTGGTATTATAAAATTAAAGGTGATTTATAAATTAAATAAAATTAATTAATTTTATCAAAAAAAATGAAAGAGGAAAAGAAAAATTTTTTGAATTGGCAGAAAATTTTGAAAATCGTCGGCATTGTTTTGGCGATAATTATTTTTCTGGCTTTAGTTTTAAATTTAATTATTGCTCCGGTTTTTTCCGGTCTGGGCAGGAGTTTTAATTCAAGTAATTTGACGGCTTCATATCGGCCTGCGGCTTACTCCCAAGAAGCTGGTTATAAAAAAAGCGACGATGGCTTAGATGTTTCTCTTAGAAATGCCGTTGGCGGAGAAGTGTCCATTGACAGTTATGGGGGAGAATATGAAATTACGCAATATGATGCCACGGTCGAAACTGGCAAATTATCCGAAGACTGCGCGGCTGTTTCCGAGTTAAAAAATAAAGACTTTGTTGTTTTTGAAAATTCCAACATCGCCGAGCGCTATTGCAACTTTTCTTTCAAGGTCGACAAGGAAAATGTTGAAGAAGTTTTGGCGGTTGTCAAAAATCTTAATCCGCGCGATCTTAATCAAAATATAGAAAGTATTCAAGAAGAGATAGAAGATTTTACCAGTCGTGAGGAGATTCTCAAGAACAAGCAAGCTTCAATTAATGAAACTTTATATAGCGCTCTTTCTGCCTACGAAGAGATAACCGCTTTAGCTACAAAAACAAATAACGCCGACAGTTTGGCGAAAATTATCGATAGTAAGATCGATATTTTGGAACGGCTTACTTCTGAACGTTTGCAGGTGAACACCGAATTGGACAACTTGGCGCGCGCCAAAGCCGAGCAACTTGATCGCCTGAAGTATGTTAATTTTTATGTGTATATTTATGAGAATAAAATTTTTGATGGCCAAGTTTTGAAAGATTATTGGATTTCCTCATCGCAACAATTTGTTTCTAATATAAATCAGCTTTCGCGTGACTTAAGCCTTGGGCTGGTCGAAATTTTTATTGTGATTGTTAAATATTTAATATATATATTTCTGTTTATCGCCGCGGCAAAATTATGCTGGAAATTCGGCAAAGGAATTTGGAAAAAATAATGTTTAAAAAAACAGGGGAGCGCAGATTCCCCTGTTTTTTTATCCGGTGGCGGTAATGGCGAAAACTTTTTTCGCTCCGTATTTTTTTAGAATTTTAGCGGCCTCATTCAGTGTCGCCCCGGTGGTGGCAACATCATCTACTAATATCAGGATTTTCCCTTCCAAAGGACTTCCTTGCCAAGAAAAACAACCGGTAATATTTTTTTTCCTTTTTTCTTCGCTAAGCTTGGCTTGCGGAGAATTATTCTTTATTCTAATTAATCCGGGCAATGTTTGCGCGTTGATCTTTTTCAACAGAGCATCTGTCAGAATTTCCGCCTGGTTAAAACCGCGCCAATTTAATCTTTTTTTATGAAGCGGAATTGGCAGGAAAAAGACTTCTTCGGTTATATTGAATTTTTTTACCATCGGTTCTCCCAAAAAAGAAATTATAAAATTTCCAATAAAAGGAATTAAGTCTCTGGCAAAATTATATTTGCAGGTTTTTATTATTTTTGCCAAGAGTTGGTTGGAATAATTTCCGGCCGACAAGCAGCCGTCCAGAAAAAATTTTTCTGAGCAATTGCGACAAGTTAATCCGCTTTCGTTGGGTTTGCGGCAAAAAAGGCATGATTGTTCTGTTTTAAAAGGAATAGAGGACAGGCAATCTTGGCAAAGCCAAACATTTTCTTTTCCGCAACCTAAACATTCTATGGGGAAAATAAAATCCAGAAACAACTTTTTTATTTTTTCCAATTTCATTTTCCTTATCAAAAAACACCCCCGCCGAGCAGGAGTGTTTTTATTTTAAGTTTATTTTTTGCAAAATGCCGGTGTTGGAATCGGAGAAGTAAAGAATCTTCTTATCAGCTGAAATTGACAAATTACTCATGTTATAACTGCCATTAGGTTCGGCTATTAAGGATATTTGGTTGTTTTTCAAATTTATTTTATACAGATTGTCGTTAACATATTGCGCCAGCTCGGGGAACATGCCGGAGCCTTTTTCCAGGTTTTCCGGTACGGCGCAATATACGGTATAATCGTCGGCGAAGACGCATTTAGAAGCCCATGTTTCCAAGTTGATTCTTTGGCGATTGTTTCCGATATTTTCACCTTCAGCGTCTACTACCCATAATTTCGGTTTTAAATCACTATCAGTTGAATAAATGCTGTAAAGCAACTTACTGCCTGATGGCGACCAGAGAGGTTCAAAACCGCGCCCCTCAACTGTGGTTGATTTGAAGTTTTCTTCGTTTAAACCCAAGAAATAAACTTCTTCGCGATCAAAGTCGCCTCCTTGGGTGTACATGGCGATAATCTGGTTGTTCGGCGACCAATCAGAGTAGACGCTATTACCGTTTTCTCCTATATATTCGATAGCCCGAGCGCCGGATCCGTCGCTGTTAGATACGATTAAATAGCGGTTTTCCACATCTAGACCAATGCTTTTCGCCACTATTTTTTCACCGTCGGAAGAGAAATCGAAATCTTCCCAATGCTTCGGCAAGGTTGTTTGTTTATCTGTTTCAAAATCATATAATATATTGGATCCGTCTGGGTATTCTAAAATAGCTTTATTTCTCGTTGGAGACCATGAAATTTCCTCCACGTTATAAAAAATTTCGTCTGAAAGCAGTTCTGGTTCGCCATCTTTATTTAAATAATAAAATTTTCCGTCATAGTTGTCGTAATACCTTAAACCTTCTCCGTCGGTAGACAAAGATAGTCCGACAATCGGAGAAGTGGAAATTGCCGTTGTTTTTGTCAGCCCCCCATCGGCTTTTTCTGAAGCGATTACTTCGGTTGGGAGAATTTCTCCCGCAGCCTCCTCTTCAACGTTTTTTTTTCCGCCGGTTTCGGCAGTCGGTAGTTTGCCGGCTTCTTCGGTTTCGGTTTCTTCGCCCGGGGCGGGGATGGAAAGGAGGGCTTGTCGGAAAAACATAAAATAAATAGCCAGAAACAGAAGGAGTGTCGCGACCAAGAAGGCCAAGAGAAGAAATATTTTTTTATAGCGCGAAAAAAATCCCATATTGTTTTAAAATCATTGTTCTAAGTTTTTAAAATATGCTATAATGAATTATACAGCAAATTATAATTTATTTCAAAGATTTTTATTATTTTTTTATATGGCTTTACTTTCTTCTTCCACTAATTTTATCGGCGTCGATATCGGCACCTCTTCCGTAAAGATGGTTGAATTGGGGAAAAAGGGCAAGAAAATCGAGTTAATTACTTATGGTTACAGCGAGAGTATCAAAGAAGGGTGTTCTAATATTTGGTTGAAAAATCCCGATTATGTGGCTATGATAATCGACAAAATTTATCGCCAAATGGGCGGTTCGGCTGAAAAAGCTGTTGCGACCTTGCCGGCTTTTTCCGTGTTTTCTTCTATTATAAACTTGCGCAATGTGGATAAAAAGGCTTTGGCTCAGGCTGTAGAGTGGGAAGCTAAGAAATTCATTCCATTGCCTTTAGAGGAGATGATCCTGGATTGGAAAGTTATAAATCCTCTCAACCAAGGAGGCGATAATATAAGTGTTTTCTTAACTGGTTCGCCGAAAAAATTAGTTAAAAAGTATGTAAATATTTTCCGTAAAACCTTGGTGACTATGTCCAGTTTGGAAACTGAGACTTTTTCTTTAATTCGTTCTTTGTTGGGAGAGGATAAATCCACGGTTATGATCGTGGAAATAGGTGCGACTAATGCGGATATTTGCGTGGTGAAAAACAGTATTCCGGTTATTTCCAGAAGCTTGGATATGGGCGGTTTGGGCATAACTAGATCTATAGCTAACGCTTTGAATATCGGCATGCTGCGCGCCGAACAGTTTAAGCGCGACTTGGGTGTCGCGTCTAGTGTTGCCGGGTCCAGCGTTGTCCCGAAAACTATAGCCGGCTCGGCTAACGCTATTGTCGAGGAGGTGCGTTATTTGATTAATATTTTTCAAAATAAAAACGATGAAAAAATTGAAAAGATAATTTTGTCCGGCGGGTCGGCAATGTTGCCGAATTTAGCCCCCTTTATGTCTGAAAAAATAAATATGAATGTGATTGTCGGCGATCCTTGGGCCAGAGTTTCATATCCGCCGGAGTTAAAACCGATTCTATCGGAAATAGGACCGGGTTTTTCCGTGGCTGTCGGATCGGCTTTGCGTGAATTAGAATAATTAATATAAAAAAATGGACATTCCTTTTATTAAAAAACCGGAAGAAGGCGAAGATAGCAAAGAAGATAAAAAAATAGAGTTCGCCAGAAAATCAGGCGAGGATTTGGAAAAGAAAGATCCTTTGCCGGATTTTATTGACGAAAAAAAAGTAGAAGATATTTATGATGTGAAAAACATCAGGGGGGACGAGGAAGAAGTGGCGGAACCGATAGTGGAGAAAATTCCAGAAGATATTTTAGAAGAAAAAAAAGATTTTTTTTCCGATTTTTTTGGAAAAATAAAGAATAAATTTTTAAAAGAAAAAGAAGGTCGAGAAAGCGTCATAGAGGTTAATTTAGTAAAAGAAGAAATAGTTAAATATTTCGATTGGCAGAAGGGTGGGATAATTTTGTTTTTAGCTTTGTTTTTTTCGCTTTCCTTGCTTAGTGTTGGTTATTGGGGTGTTTCTTGGTGGGCCGATAAAAAACAGAGCGCCAGTAATTCTTTATACAATCAAAGGTATTTTCAAGTTAATAAAGAGATAAAAGAGTTAAGCTCCGAAGTGGAGGATGTTTTATCTTTTAAAAAGCGGTTGGATTTGTCAAATTCTCTTCTGGATGGGCATATTTACTGGAGCAATTTTTTCGATTTTTTAGAGAATAACACCTTATCCGATGTTTATTTTTCCACTTTTTCCGGGGATATAAGCGGCGATTATGAATTTAACGCCACCTCCAATAATTTAGATGCGATTAACGCTCAAATCAAAAAATTTCTAGAAAGCCCTTATGTCAAAAATGCCAAGGTTGATTCAACCGATGTTGCTATTGATGATAGCGGAAAATCCAAAATATCTTTTCAGTTGGTTCTGTTGCTTGATCCGCAGATATTCTTAAAAAATTCAACTTCTAAATAATAACGAACGAAACAATATGAACGAAGAGCCAAAATTAGAAGATTTAAAACGCAACAAGCTGATAAAAAGAAAGATAAATAAATTTTTCAATGATTATTTTAATTGGTTGGTTGCGACCGCCGTGGCGATAGTTTTAGCCGCCGGATATTTTGTCGTATTAAAGCCTTATTACGATCAGGCCATGGCGGTGGTTGAAGCTTCCAACCAGCAAGGGGCTTTAGATTTTGACAGCAAACAGAAAGAATTGAACGAGATTAAGAAACTTTTGTCTTCTTACGATAGTATTGATGATAAATATAAAGAAAAAATCAGATTAATTGCCCCGATTAGGGAGAATAAAGAGGAAATTTTTTCTGAAATAAACCGTCTGGTTTCTCAGAACGGCCTACTGCTTGAAAGTATCAGTCTTTCCGAAACAGAAGATGGGAATGATTTTTTGAAAATTGACGATCCGGACTTGGCTATTGTGTCTGTTAAAATATCTGTCCGGGGGACTGATTACGAATCCTTTAAAAATTTTATTTCCGCCATGGAAAACAGCCTGCCCTTGTTGGACGTCTTGAGCCTTAATTTTTCTCCGACCGGCCGGACTTCTGAGTTTGTAATAGATACTTATTATTTAAAAGAGTAAAATAAATGATAGTAATTTCAAGGAACCAAAAAATGTTAATTTACGGATTTTTGACTGTTTTCGCGGTCTTATTTTTCATTTATTTTTTTATGCAAGCTTCAAACAATAATCTTGAAAGCGTGACAAGTGTTCCTATTTCCGGCCAATCCGACAATTTAATAGGAGGAAGCATCAAGATTGATTCCGATCTTTTTAATTCTGACAAATTCAGAAATTTGCGTTTTGACAAAATGCCGGCGGCCATCTTCCCGGTCGGGAAGCGCGATCCTTTTGTCCCTATAGAATAAGGTTTTTAGACCGCTTTAAATTTTAAATGATTGGAAAAAGAGAGAGCGATTTTTTAGAATTGCTCGTAAAAAAGAATATTGTTTCCTTTGATAAAATAGGGGAAATAAGAAAATCTGCGGAAAGTTTGAAAAAAACCGTTGAAGATTTTTTAATTGAAAAAAAGATTTTATCTTTGGAAAAAATTACAGAATTGAAAGCGGAATTGTCCGGATTGCCTTATTTTGACGCCAGATCTTTAAATGTCGAAGATGAAGCTTTAAATATTATTCCTTTGGAGGTGGCGGAGAATTATAAAATAACTTGTCTGGAAAAAGACAATAAAAAGATAAAAGTCGGCTTGGTCGATCCTTATAATTCACAAGCCTTAGAAGCGGTTAATTTTTTGGCGCAAGAGCAAGGTCTGGAAGTTGAATATTGTTTGATTTCCGAAGACAGTTTGAATGGTATTTTTACGCGCCGACGTAATTTACAGAAAGAAATTTCCACCGCCTTGGAGTCAAAAGCCAAGGAAAGCGGCGTGAGTGAAGTTGGCGATGTCGGCGATGCGGAGGATATTGTAGTAGAGGAAAATGTCAGTACTGCTCCGGTGGCCAGGATAGTTTCCGTAATTATCCGCCATGCCGTTGAAGAAAAAGCCAGCGACATACATATAGAGCCGATGCAAAAAGAAACCAGGGTTCGTTATCGCATTGACGGCCTCTTGCGCGTTTCTCTAGTTTTACCGAAGAGCATCCATGCGGCAGTAGTGGCGAGAATAAAAGTTTTGTCAAAATTAAAACTTGATGAAACCAGAATTCCCCAAGACGGACGCATCCGCTTGATGGTCAATAAAAAAGAAATAGATTTCCGCGTTTCCATTCTTCCTTTAATGGGCGAAGAGAAAGTCGTTATGAGAATTTTAGATCTTGGCAAAGGAATTCCGAAAATGGAAGATTTGGGATATAACGGGAGATCTTTGCGTATTGTTGAAGAAAATATTAAAAAAACTTACGGACTTTTCTTGGTTACCGGACCGACCGGTTCCGGTAAATCCACCACTCTCGCCTCTGTTTTGAATTCTCTAAATAAGGAGGATGTTAATATCGTAACTCTTGAAGATCCGGTTGAGTATTATATTAAGGGGATAAATCAGTCGCAAGTTCGCCCGAGCATCGGCTATACTTTTGCCAGCGGCTTACGCTCTTTATTACGCCAAGATCCGGACGTTGTCATGGTTGGAGAAATCCGCGACAATGAGACAGCCGAGCTTTGCATACATGCCGGTTTGACCGGACATTTCGTACTCTCTACTTTACATACCAACAACGCTATCGATGTTATTCCGCGCCTTTTAGATATGAAAGTCGAACCTTTTTTATTAGGATCAACCTTAAATACTGTTTTGGCGCAAAGATTGGCCAGAAAAATTTGTTCAAATTGTCGGCGGCCGGCTAAAGTGACTCCGGAATTTATAGAAACGGTTAAAAGTGAGCTTAAAAACATACCGCCTTCATCTTTAGAGGAAAAATTCGGTACCGGTTTTACTTTGGATAAAATAAACGAAAGTATGTTTTTTGAAGGCGCCGGCTGCCAGTATTGCAAGAACACAGGGTTTGCCGGGCGCATCGCCATTGTTGAAATTATTGATATTAATCATGATTTGCAGGATATAATAATGGATTCAAAAAAAATATTAAAGGAGGAAGATATAAGAAAAAATCAAGATTTTATAACAATGAAAGAGGATGGTTTTCTTAAGTCTTTACAGGGGTTAACCACGATTCAGGAAGTTTTAAGAGTAATTCAAGATTAAATATGCCGAAAGTTGAAATAAATAAAGACGAAAACAAAATACCAGGCGCGAAGGAGCGGCCCAAGGTTTTATTATTGGAAGACGACCCTTATTTCTTTGAATTTTACGGCAACCGCTTGCGTGGCGGAGATTTTGAGGTTATTTCTGAGGCTGATGAAGACGAGGGGATAAAAAGAGTTTTAAAAGAAAAGCCCGACGCGATAATTTTAGATATAAATCTTCCCAAAGAAGATGATTTCAGTTTTATTGCCAATCTTAAAAAACATCCTGAGGTTTCTTCCACTCCCGTTGTTATTTTGACAGACCTAAGCGATGAAGAAAGCAAGAAAAGGGGATTGGCCTTAGGCGCTTCCGAATATTTAGTAAGAGATGAGATAAGCTTCCATGATGTAATAGAAAGTGTTAATAAAGTTATTAAGAATAAAATATAATTTATGGATTCTCCGATTGATTTTTTTAAGAAAGTTTTATTGGAAGCGGTGAAAAAAAAGGCTTCCAGCATTCATTTATCTGTTGCCAGCGTTCCGCTGATCAGGGTGAACGGAAGATTTGTTGCGGAAGGCGAAGAAACGGATATTTTAAAAAAAGATGATTTGGAAAAAATCGCCATTTCTTTTTTGTCCGGCGAAGAACAGAGAAAACTGGAAGAAAAAAGAGAACTCACGATGGTAAAAGAATTCGGCGAAGGCTTTCGCTTTAGAATAAAAATTTTTTACCAAAAAGATTCCCTGTCCATATCCCTGAATCACATATCCGAAGAGATTCTCAGTTTGGAAAAAATCGGCTTACCAAGCAGTTTTAAAAGAAATTTGGAGAGAGCTTCGGGGTTGTTGATTTTGGCCGGGCCGGCTTCTTCCGGGAAAACTTCTACGGCGGCCGGGATTATTGAAGAATTTAACAAAAACAAGAGAAAATATATAATTACCATAGAAGATCCCATTGAAAAAATTTTTGCTAATAAAAAAAGCATTGTTGTCCAGCGTCAAGTCGGGCGGGATGTGAGCGGTTTTTTGGAAGGTGTTAAACATTGCCTTGAGGAAGATGTTGATTTAGTTTATATTGATGAGATAACGGATAATTTTGAAGCTGCTTTACCTTATATTTTAGAGTTAGCTTCAGGGAATTGCTTGGTGATATTGGAAATGAACGCGGAAAATTCCATTCGCGTTTTGGAAAAAATATCTAATGTTTCTTGTCGGAATTTAAGCAGGGAATCGGTGCAATTTATGTTGGCTGATGTTCTCTTTGGGGTCGTGGTGCAGCGCTTAATTCCTAATCGCGAGAATGGTTTGTCTTTGGCTTTTGAGATTTTACTGCCGAATTTCGCTGTAAAATCTTTAATTAGAGAAGGCGGTGTCTACCAATTAGAGAATATTTTGAATAATTCCAGCGAGGAGGGAATGATTAGTATGGAAAAATCAATTAAAGATCTTGTCATATCAGGAGAAATCGATCGCCAAGAAATTGCAAGAAATATAGATTAATTTTTTAATTTATTTAGTCTAAATATATGCCTGTTTATAATTATAAAGCAATAAATACTAAGGGTGAAAAAGTTCAAGGTTTGATAGACGCTTTTAACAAAAGGGCGGCCATGGAGCGGCTGGGCGAGAAAAATCTCAGAGTTTATGAGCTCAAAGACAGGACAGACAGCCTATCTTTAAAAATATCTTCATTTTTCCAGCGGCCCGGCCCCAAGGATTTAGTTATTTTTTCCCGCCAATTTTCCGTAATGATTTCGGCTAACTTGGCTCTGGTTCAGGCTTTGCGTATTTGTGCTGAACAAACAGTGAATGTCGCTTTCCGCATGATTGTTTCCGAGATTGCTTATGAAGTCGATAGCGGCTCAACTTTATCCGGCGCTTTAGCCAAGCGTCCGAAAATTTTTTCTCAGTTTTATATAAGCGTTGTCCGTTCCGGCGAAACATCCGGCCGGCTGGATGAAGTTTTGGTTTATTTAGCCGATGAAATGGAAAAAGATTATGATATGAACGGGAAAATAAGAGGCGCGATGATTTACCCGGCTTTTGTTTTATTTGGCTTAACCGTTGTTGGTATCGTCATGATGGTTGTTGTTGTCCCGCAATTAACCGGGATTCTGCAGGAAACCGGAGCGGCGCTTCCAATGTCCACCAAGATTGTTATCGGAATTTCCAATTTTTTAATAAGTTATTGGTGGTTGCTGTTGGCCGTATTCGCCGGTTTCGCGGGGTTTATTAAATATTTTATCGGGACTCCCGGCGGTCGGCGGTCTTTTGATTCGATAAAATTAAATCTGCCGGTTTTTGGCAATCTTTTTCAGCTTATTTACACCGTTCGTTTTACAAGATCGCTAAACACTTTAATTTCCGGAGGGGTTTCTATTGCCAAAAGTTTGGAAATTGTTTCCAATATCGTCGGAAATGTAATATACAGGGATTTAATTTTAGAAAGTAAAAAAGCCGTTGAGGAAGGCGGATCTTTGGCTAAGGTTTTTTTATCCAGAGATGAAATGCCGAAAATGGTGCCGCAAATGATTACTGTCGGCGAGAGAACCGGAAAATTAGATTTGGTTTTGAAAAAACTCACAGATTTTTATACCAGAGAAACCATGGCGATTTTAAGCAATTTGGTTACTTTGTTGGAACCTTTGGTTATGATGGTGATGGGCGTCGGCGTCGGCGTTATGGTGGCGGCTGTTTTAATGCCAATGTATAATTTAGCCAGTCAGTTTTAAGGTTTGTTTTAAATCCTTTGCAGATTTTTTCTTATGTGGTATAATTTTAAATGTGGAAAACTTTATCCACAGCCATTACTTTATTTAAATATAAAAATCTCTTTTTGAGACTTAACTAATTATGAAAAAAATAAACAAAAAAGGTTTTACCTTGATTGAACTTTTGGTGGTTATCGCCATCATCGGTCTTTTGTCAACCTTATCGGTTGTGTCCCTGAACAATGCCAGGGAAAAATCGCGCAATGCCAAACGCGTTTCGGATATTAAAAATATCCAGACAGCTTTAGAGCTGTATTATAATGATAATAGTACCTACCCGGCCAGTTTAACTTTTGGCACAGGTTCTATTGCCAGCACCACCGGCACTTATATGACGGTTATACCAAGCAATCCTACGCCTCGCACCGACGGAACTTGCACAGACACTGAATATATTTATTATCTTGACGGGCCGGCCACTTATCACATTCATTACTGCCTTGGCAGCAAAACCAGTGATGTTGAAGCGGATTGGCATCATGCTACCCCTGGTGGAATTACCGACGATTGATTTAAAAATATTTAAATTAAACACCGCTTTTTTGGCGGGCAATATAAGTTTATGAACAATAAAAATCAAAAAGGTTTTACGCTTATTGAATTATTGGTGGTTATCGCCATTATCGGCTTACTTTCAACGATGTCGGTTGTGGCTTTAAACACCGCCAGAGAAAAATCGCGCAACACTAAGCGCCTCTCTGATATTAAAAATATTCAAACAGCCTTGGAACTTTATTATAATGATGTTGGTCATTATCCTCTTACAGCCGTTAATCCGTTCACAACCCATACTATTGTTAATGGGACAAGAGTTTATATGAGCAATGTTCCGGATAATCCAACTCCTCGAGATGATGGTGATTGTACTGATTCAAACTATGTTTACGGAGTTGACACCAATGGATCAACATACAACATCCGTTATTGCATAAGCGAAACGATTAACGGAATCACCTCAAACACGTGGCACTATGCTACTGCCGCCGGTTTGTAAAAAAATAATTCGCCCTTCCAATTTTTATAGCTAAGAAAAGAAGGGCGTTTTTTTATGAAAGAGAAAATTATAGCTATACTTAATTTTTTATTTGAATATTCATTGCTGGCCTTGATTTTTTTATTGCCGTCGATTTTTTCTTTGCAGGCGCTTACTTATAATGTTTTTGAATTGCCAAAAGCGGAAATTTTTCATCTCTTGGTTTTTTTATCATTTATTTCTTTTGCCGGAGTGCTTTTAATAAAAAAAGAAATTATATGGCGATTTTCTTGGCAAATCCCGGCTTTAATTTCAGCTTTTATTGTTTTTTATTTTTTTTCTTGTTTTTTTTCCACTAACCAAGAATTAAGTTTTTTCGGAAGTTATTCCAGAAGGCAAGGGTTTTTTCAAATAATTTTTTATGCGGTTTTTTTTATTCTTCTTCTTTTTTCGCTAAACAAAGAAAAGATGGTGAAAAAAATCGTTTTCGCGGCGGTTTTTTCTTCGATTATTCCAGTTGCTTACGGTTTAGTACAGCTTTCCGGTTATGATTTTTTCCGCTGGGCTGAGGATTTTGGCAGGGTTTTTTCAACCTTCGGACAGCCGAATTTTTTCGGGCATTATTTGATTTTAATAATACCGCTGACAACTTACGCGGCGGTTTTTTTAACTAATCGCGCTTTGCCTAAAATTTTTTTAATTTTTTTGGGCGTTTTGCAGATAGTCTGTCTTTATGGAACATTGAGCCGCGCCGCCTGGGTCGGTTTTTTTTCGGAAATTTTCTTTTTTGCCATTTTTTATTTTAGAAAAAAAATCAGCCGGAAAATTATTTTCAGTTTGGTTGTTTCTGCGGCTGTTTTCGCGGCCGCAGTTTTGGGGTTTTCTGTTTTGCGCAAATTTTCCACGGATTTTTCTTTGGCTGAAAATTTTATAGAAAGAGTGGAAAGTGTTTTTAGTTGGAAAGTAGGTTCCGGCTCTAATCGCGCCAGACTGAATTATTGGTCGGCGGCTTTGGCGATAATCTCCGAAAGTCCGGCAAAAAGAATTTTCTTTGGCTACGGACCGGAAGCTTTGTCTGATATTTTCACTTCAGTTTATAAGCCGGAATGGGCGCTGGATGAGAAAATTTATATTCGGCCGGATCGCGCCCATAATTTTATTTTAGATTTTCTTTTACAAGACGGATTTTTTATTTTCGCGATTTTTTGTTTTTCAGCGACGTATTTTTTAAGAAAAAGCTTGCTTTTTTTCCGCCAAGAACGCCAATCATCAGAAAAAAAATACGTATTGATTTTTTCTTTAGCGGCTTTGTTAGGCTATTACATTAATAATTTGTTTAGTTTTTCTTTAACCGTTAATAGTGTTTTTTCTTTAATTCTTCTATCGTTATCCGCCAATGTTATTTTTAATTTTCAAGGAAATAAAAACTTAAAGATTCGCTTGTCCGGCTTGTCTGGTATTTTAATTTATTTATTTTTGCTGATTTTTTGTATTATTTTTATCGGTTGGCGTTCAATTAGAGTGCTTTCCGCCGATCATCAATACGTATTGGCTAAAAAAGCGGCCGGAAATAGTAGCTGCGAGGCTTTACCTTTTTTGGAGCGAGCGTTTTTTCTAAACGCCGATGAAATTGATTATTATGAAGAATATTTTTATCAGGGGTTAGTTTGTTTTAATAATATTCCGGATAAAAAAGTCAAGGAGGCCGTCAGTGACAGCTTGTTTGATATTTCCAGCCGGATTCCGGAAAATGCTAAGGATAGCTATATTCGCCAGTATGAAATTGAACTATTGTCGTCCGCCGCTTTGTTAGATGAGAAGTTTTCTTCAGCTGCCGAAGATAAGTTTCTTGCTTTTAAAGATAAGTATCCGGCTCTTGGGCGGGTTTATGCTATTTGGGCTAAATATTTATCGGATAAAGGCGATTATGAAGGGGCGATAAAAATTTTGTCGGAAGGATTGGAAAAAAGTTTTCCGGAAAATTGGCAAGAAAACAATATTTTTATCTTGCGGCAAAAAGATATAGCTTCGGAAGTCTTTTATTTTTACGAATTTTTAGGGAACCTGCATAAAGAAATCGGCCGCTACGACGAGGCTTTGGATTATTATGACAGAATAATTAAATATGATCCGCAAAAGTTTTTGATATATAAGAGGATTGCCGATGTTTATTATCTTAAAAAGGACTATGAACGGGCTTTGTGGTATAATAAAAGGGTCTATTCTTTAGATTACAAAAATTATCTTTGGCCCCTAGACATTGGCTTGCTTTATGAAGAAATTGGCGATAAGGATAAATTTCTTTTTTATTTGGAAAAATCTTTGGAATTAGCCCCTGAAGTAAAGAGCGGGGAGTTGAAAAAAATGATAAAATCCGTAAGTTCGGAGTAAAATATAATATGTTTTATTTTTTTCTATTTTTTTCCTTAATTATTGGCGCCATAATCGGCAGTTTTACAAATTGCTTTATTTGGAGGTTGCATGAGAATGAAAGTCTTTTGGGGCGTTCTTATTGCCCCGCCTGCCGTCGGAAAATAAGCTGGTATGACAATATTCCAATTTTAAGTTTTATTGTTTTGCGCGGAAAATGTCGGAATTGCGGCGGAAAAATTTCTTGGCAATACCCTTTGGTGGAGATTTTTATGTCCTTGCTTTTTGCCGCGGAAGCTTTTTTGATTTTTTCAAGTAAAAATTATGGAGGATATTTTTTTCTTGATCAAGCTTCAGCTTTGCGGCTGACGTGCGATTGGTTTTTCACTTTTGTTTTACTGATTGTTTTTGTTTATGATTTGCGCTGGTATCTTATTCCCGATAAGGTTGTTTTGCCGGCGATTGTTATTATTTTTTCAGCTAATTTGTTTTTGGGTTTTTCCTGGTGGATACTTTTTCTTTGCGGTTTGGCGGGAGCCGGTTTCTTTTTCTTGCAATTTGCCGTTTCCGGCGGTCGCTGGATGGGCGGAGGAGATATAAGGCTCGGTTTTCTCTTGGGTGTTTTTTTTGGCAGATTTGACTTTTTATTTTTGTCTATTTTTTTATCTTATCTAATCGGCTCGGTTGTAAGTTTATTTTTAGTCGCTATTAAAGAAAAAAAATGGAATTCGCAGATTCCTTTGGGTGTTTTCCTGGTTCCTGGCGCTATTTTAACCTTATTTTTCGGGAATAAAATAATTTCTTGGTATTTTTGAAACCACCGGATAAATATCCACAAAAACTGTTGGCTGGTATGTTGGCAATATTGATTTTTTAGTGTATAATTTTTAATAGAAAAAAAGACAGGCTAAACTATAATTTTTTTAGAATAAAAAATTGAAGAGAGGGTTTAAATTATGAAAGAAGATGTAATTGCCGGTTTGGACATCGGCACAACAGAGGCCAGATTGGTAGTTGGGCAGAGGACGGAAAGTCCAAGCGGCCGCTTACAGATAATAGGCGCCACATCTGTTCCGTCCGAAGGCTTAAATAGGGGCGTTATTAAAAGCATTGATGATGCCACTTCTTCTATTTCGGCTTTATTGGAGAAAGCCGAACGCTTGATTGGGGCGCCGATCGGCGATGTTTGCGTAAGCATTTCCGATCCGCATATTCGCTGTGAAAAAAGCAAAGGAGTTGTGGCGATAGGAAGGGCGACCGGAGAAATAACCCAAGAGGATGTTGAGCGTGCCATAGAAGCGGCGCGAGCTTTGAATATCCCGCCGAATTATGAGATTCTTCATGTTATTCCGATAAAGTTCACTGTGGATAACCAGGAAGATGTTCGCGACCCAATTGGTATGAGCGGCGTTCGTTTGGAAGTGGAAGCTTTGATTATACAAGGAATGTCCAGTCAGATAAAAAATTTAACTAAAGCCGTTTATCGCACTAGTCTTAATATAAGCGATTTAGTTCTTTCTCCTTTGGCCGCCGCCGAGGCTGTTTTAAGCCAAAAACAGAAAGACTTGGGCTCGGCGGTTGTGTCTATGGGCGCGGCTACAACCACCCTGGCTGTTTATGAGGAAGGGAAGCTAATTCATGCCGCCGTTATTCCTATAGGTTCCGAGCACATAACCGCTGATATTGCTATTGGTTTGCGTTGTCCTATAAATCTCGCGGAAAGAATTAAATTGGAATACGGTTGCGCTTTGTCTAAAAATTTTTCCGCAAAAGACGTTGTTGATGTAAGCGATTTAGTGAAAGAAGAGGAGTCTAATGAAAATATTGATTCTATTTCCAGAAAATATTTAGCTGAAATCGTAGAAGCGCGGGTTGAGGAAATTTTTGAAAAAGTCGATGACGAATTAAAAAAAATAGACCGTTCCGGGATGCTTCCGGCCGGTGTTATTTTGGCGGGCGGCGGAGCTAAACTCTCCGGCATAGTGGAGGCGGCTAAAGAAAAATTACGTTTGCCGGCCGGGATAGGCTCTTGTAAAAATGCCGATGTTATTTTCGATAAAGTGAATGATTTGAAATATTTAACCGCTTTAGGTTTGGCAATTTGGGCCAACTCGTCAATAAGCAAGACCAAGGGCGGCTCCTTGGGAATTTTTAATAATTTTTCCGGAATTGTTAAAAAAATCAAAGATTTTTTTTCAACTTTTTCCGCTTGATATTTTTTAGCCGATGATATAGACTGAAAATATAAAATTTATGGCTGAAATAAAACCAATAATTGAAACTTTTGCCAAAATCAAGGTTGTCGGGATCGGTGGAGGAGGAAATAGCGCCATACAGAGAATGGTTGAAAAAGGCATCCGGGGGGTTGATTTTGTCGCAATTAATACTGATGTTCAGGCTTTGCATTATAATAAGGCCGGAGAAAAATTGCATATCGGGCGTTCGGTTACCAGGGGGTTGGGCGCTGGAATGAATCCGGAGCTGGGCAAGCAAGCGGCAGAGGAGTCGCAAAATGAAGTCCGCGATATTTTAAAAGGTTCCGATATGGTTTTTATAACTTGCGGTCTGGGAGGGGGGACGGGAACGGGGGCCGCTCCGGTTGTTGCGGAAATTGCCAGAGATCTTGGAGCCCTAACCGTTGCTATTGTTACTAAGCCTTTTTCCTTTGAGGGCGGGCAAAGAAAGACTATTGCTGAAAGAGGCTTTGCCGAACTGGCCGATAAAGTTGATACGATAATAACTGTCAATAACGACAAGCTTTTGCAGATTATAGATAAAAAAACATCTTTACTTGATGCTTTTGCGTCGGCCGATGAGGTTTTGCGCCAAGGAGTTCAAGGAATAGCCGAAATAATTACTATCCCTGGTATAATTAATGTTGATTTTGCCGATGTTAAGGCGGTTATGTCTCAAGCCGGATCGGCTCTTATGGGTATTGGTACGGCCAGCGGGGAGAATCGAGCTGTTGATGCCGCCAAAATGGCTATTAATTCTTCTTTGCTTGATATGTCGATTGACGGCGCGCGCGGCATTGTTTTTACTATTTCCGGCGGAGCCGGCTTGGGAATGAACGAAGTCAATGATGCGGCTAAGGTTATTACAGCCTCGGCCGACCCTGAAGCCAAAATAATTTTCGGCGCGGTTATTGATGAAAAACTGAAAGACGAAATAAAAGTGACGGTTGTGGCGACGGGGTTTGACAGCGATAATGCCTCCGCCAAAAATCGTCCGACAGTTGGTTACACCCCGAACAGTTTTATAGAACAAAACATTAAGGATAATAAAATAAACGCAAAACCTTCCTCATGGTTTGGTAAAAAAGATGAAGTCAGCCCGCTTAAAAAAGCTAAAATGCCTTCTTTAAAAATGATGCAAGAGGAATCTCCTGACGAGAATGAAGATGAGGGAGAGCTTGGAATCCCGGCGTTTATCAGGAAGAAGATGCAGTAAAATTTTGGATAATTTTTTTTAAAAAAACTGGAGCCGACAAGCGCTTCAGTTTTTAAATATTTTATTTTCTTTACAGGATTTTCAAAAAGAAAAAGATAGCAGAGAGCTAAGACTTTTTTTTGTCGGTTTTTTGATTAAGAGTTCTTTTTTGCCTTGAAAAATTTTATAAGCTTCTTCCGCCGAGTAGCCGTAAAGGGCGACGGCGGAAATGGCATCGGCCATGCGGACGGCTTCATTGAGCGGTCTTTGATAAATATTGCGTCCGATAGCCACGCCATGCGTACCGGAAATATGAATTTGGTTGTGAATTTGCTGTAGGAATTTTTTTTCCGGCATTTTTTTTCCGCCGATGCAGATAACTCCGGAACGTCCGGCCGCAGTTGTGACTTCGCGGAATTTTTTGGCGGTTTCTATTGTCGGCTTGCTGTAAGGATAGCTTATTTTGACAAAATCAGCACCCAAACAAACTGCCACTCCGGCGCCTCCGGCTAGTAAGTGAATGTCTTCTTCGTTTTTAACCGCTTTGCCGCGCGCGTAAATCCAAATTACGGCCAGCATTCCTTCTTGATGAGCTTTGTGAATTATGCGCGCCGCCTGGCCGAATGATTCTGATTCAAAAACACTGCCGATATAAACGGTATATCCAACTCCGACGATATTCAAGCCGGATTTTTTTTTAAAATCAACTATGTCCGACATCGGCAACCAGCGATTGGAAAAAGGATCGCGATCTTCTTTTTTTATTATATTGGTTTTTGAGTTTATTTTTATTAAAAGCGGAATTTCTTCGCAAAGATCGGCATAGCGGTCTATTAAGCCGGCTTGAGCCGCCAAAACTCCTATTTTCGCCTTTCGGCCGATTTCAAAATAATGTTTCGGATCAGCGGCTTCCGAAGGGATTCCTTCCCCGACAAAATCATCATTTAAATGCTCAACTTTTTGGTCGCAGGCGAACATCATCAAATTGCCGGTACCGCGTGTGGCGGTATTCCAATTTTTTATATATTCTTTTCTTTTTTCCGGCGGTACAGAAGCCGGAACTAAAACTTTTTTCATATCCTTTTTTATGTTAAAATGAAAATGTATTTAAATTATATCATAAAACAATATAATATGCCAAAACCTGTTGTCTTAGTTATTCTTGACGGCTGGGGAGAATGGGATATAGACAAAGGCAATCCTTTGAAAAAAGCTTTTCTCCCAACTATTAACCGGCTTAATAAACATTATCCGAAAACTTTATTGCAAGCCTCGGGACTTTCGGTTGGCTTGCCTTGGGGCGTTAGGGGGAATTCCGAAGTCGGACATCAGACCATTGGCTCCGGCCAGATAATTTTTCAGTATTTGCCGGCCATTTCGGCTTCGATCGGCGAAGGTTCTTTTTTTAAAAACCCTGTTCTTTTAGAGTCTTTTGACAGGACATTGCGCCAATCTTCCAATTTGCATTTTTTGGGATTATTGAGCGACGGTTCGGTGCATTCCCATATTGACCATCTTTTTGCTTTGTTGGAAGCGGCTAAAAAAAATAAAATAAAAGAGGTTTTTATTCATGTTATAGCCGACGGGCGCGATACTGGACAGCAAAGCGTTAAAAAATATTTGTCTCTTTTGCAAGAAAAAATTCAAGAAATCGGCATTGGCAAAATCGCTACTATTTGCGGCAGGCATTATGCGATGGATCGCAACAATAATTGGGAGAGAACTGAAGAGTTTTTTTCAGCCATCACCGCCGGTACGGGAATTGGAGAGTCGGAGGCTTCAGCCGCTATAGATAAGCAGTATGAAAAAAAAGTTTTTGACGAGTATTTGAAGCCGATAAACTTGGTGGATGAAAATTCATCTCCAATAGGCTTGATAAAAAACAACGACACAATCGTATGTTTTAATTATCGCGAAGACCGTTCGCGGCAGATAGCTAAAGCTTTTATTCTTCCCGACTTTAAGGAGTTTTCCGCGCCTCGGCCTGAGAATACGGAGTTTATCTGTTTTACAGAATATGAAGAGGGGCTGACTGAAAAAGTTGTCTTTCGACCCGATAAAATAACAGTTCGTTTGGGAGAAGTTATTTCAAAGCAAGGCTTGAAGCAGTTGCGGATCGCCGAAACGGAAAAATACGCCCATGTAACTTACTTTTTTAACGGAGGCTTGGAAAAATCTTTCGCCGGCGAAGATCGCCTTTTGGTTCCCTCCAAAAAAGTTTCAAATTATGCTCTTGTTCCGGAGATGAGCGCCAAGGAAATAACCGAAAATGTTTTAAAAGCTATGGATCGAGATGTGTATGATTTTATCTTAATAAATTATGCTAACCCCGACATGGTTGGTCATACTGGGAATGTTGAGGCGGCGGTTAAATCGGTAGAAACGGTTGACTCTTGCTTGTCGCAATTGATTGATAAAATTTTTTCAAAAAAGGGGAGTGTCATAATAACAGCTGACCATGGAAATGTGGAAGAAATGGTTGATATTCGTACCGGGGATGTTGATACTCAGCATTCCAAAAATCCCGTTCCTTGTTGGTTTGCCAATTTGGATAACAGTATAGAGTATAAAGAAAATCTTGCGCCGTCAATTGATGGGCTTTTAGTTGATTTGGCCCCGACTATTTTAGATATTATGAGGATAGAAAAACCTAAAGATATGGTTGGCCGCAGCCTTTTACCGCTTTTTAAAACGTTTAGGTAAGAAAGCGCGCAAACTGTGTTTTTTTCGGTAAGTGGTAATTGTTTTTTGAAATGCTATAATTAAATCAATAAAGTAATAACACCAATTATGTTAATAAGCTTCGCGATATTTAACAGCGGCAATCAGAGAAAGTAAAAAAGATTTGATAGGTTCTTGTGTTTGCGAATGTTTTTAATAAGCCGCTGCTTTTGCGGCGTTTTTTAAAATTTATCAATTAATTTTAAGCCAATTTTTTAAATAAATACTTATGAATTCCTTCTATGTTAAAATATTCGTCGCTTTTTTGATTTCTTCTTTTGCTTCTTTTTTTTCGCTGTTTCCGGTCAATAAAGTTTTTGCCGCTACTGGAGATATCACCGCAGTGAGAATCGCCAGCGACACTGCTTACAGCGGCTGGACCGCTGAAATTGATATTGACGGATTTTCTACAGGCGGAACTTATGATTTCGGTCTTGGTGAAAACAACGATCCGACTAACGCCAAAATAGTTTTTACCGTAACCTCTCAAGGTTATGACGATTCCGGTGCGACCACAACCATGATTCGCACGGTCTATGGCACAAACTATGTTCGAAAAATCTATCCTGACAATGCCCAAGCTTACGAAACGGACAACGTCGGAAGCACAACCGTGCGCGTCGCTCTTTCCGATTACATTTATTCCAGTGATACCGTAACTGTAAATATCACTTCCGGTTTTTATACGCAAGGTAGCGCGAGTAATTCAGTGAGCGGATTTTCCGTAACAAACAATTCCGCAGAGGCGTACCCCAAAGTCATCGCTAACTGGTCTTGGCCCGGCTATGATAGGATTACCGGCCCAACATTCAAACTCCGCGCTGTAGCTTTCCATCGATCAGCTAAGGAAGGTCGTCCGGTAAGAGCCGTCAAATATACTTGCACCGACCAGCACTCAAACACCGCAACAGACACAGTTACTATGCCGGCAATAGATGAAACAATAGCTGATGCCGTGCCGGTGGTTGAATATGTCGGCACGATTTCCACTGCCTTGCTCACTCAAGGCGATACCCTCACTTGCAATTTCCAGGCTTATCCTTGGTATGGTGATTCAAACTCCGTTTTAAATACTGGCGATGGCGTAAACACTATGCCAACACCTCTTTATGCTCCGCAATATTATTTACTGGATAAAGACAATGCTTATGGCGTAACGGTTGCTGTGGTTGATTCTGTTAATGGTAATAATTCTACGGGGGTAGCAATTGATAATGGTTCTTTTGATCCTGAGAATCCTCCGGCCGCCTTTTTGAATATTTATGCCGCGGCCAATGCTATTGCCGCCTACAACAATACCAATCACGGCCGCAATAACACCGGCGCCGGCATTATCTATCTCAAAGAAGGGTCTCACGTTTGGACCGGCGGAACCATATCTACCGGTGGGCAGGCTTCTGCGGCATCGTGGACGACCGTTACTAAATTTCCGGGCACAACAAAAGCTAATGTTTTAATTTCATCGGCAAGTGGGACAAAGCAGGTTGGAGAAAAACTAAAACTTGAAGATGTAAAAATTACTAACTCAACTACCGGTGGATTCGACAATATGGATGCAGTGTGGGTGTATAATTCAATTATTAATCCGACTGGTGCGGCAACATTTTATCGAAATTTCCTACTATATTTTACCAATTCCCAATTCTATAACGGCCAGGAACTATCTCCTTATTCAACCACTAATACTCCTCGCGCATTAATAAGAGGGAATAATTCCGCAGCAACATTATCGCTTGGTGCTAAATCAGCGTATATTGTTATCGGAAATCGTTTTGATTTCGGCGGTGGAGCTAGTATTAGTGGGTACTATGCTAACCAAACTACTCCATTGCCTGTAAATGCAATTTACTCTTTTAATATTCTTTCTCAATATAACGATGCCAGTTCCCCGGTTTTAGATCTTAATGCTATTTCGGCAAACTCTTTTGGAGCAGCGATTATTCAAAATGTTTTGGAGAGAGTGAGCGGCATTTCGGCGCCGATTTTAAAAATTGCCGCTGATAGTTCGACTTCTGATCCTGTTAATAATATTTTAATTTGGAACAATACTGTTGTTGGGCAGAGATACAATGGATCATACAATGATTACAATCTTAACGGAGTTGGCCCCATATATCGTAGAAGTTGGTCGATAAAAAATAATATTTTTGATGATTATAATGCTGTTACGGATGTTGATTCGCACGGGGGAACGCCTGATGGAGCCAGATACGGCAATCATAGTATTGTGCATGGGACAGGGTTAAGCGGCAATGTTTTTTTAGAAAGAATGGGCGCGGCTGGGGGGTATGTCCCGAAATTTTTCGGCTTACATACTGTTTCGGGAGTAAGCCTTAATCCGTATTATGTTAATGATCAATCTCTTACAGTTAGCGGTTCTGGCAATGGAAATTATAATTTACTACTCTCTTCTCCAGCCATTAATCTTGTTGCTTCCGGTTCAGCGGTTCTTCCTTATGATATTGATGGCAACCAAAGATACAACAACGGCTATGGTGCGGCCGGAGCTTATGAGTATATTATTTCAGAATCAACTTCCACCCCACCTACCATATCATCTATAAGCACTTCTTCTGTTACGACATCAGCGGCTACTGTTTCATGGTCAACGAGCGAGGCTGCAACCTCAACATTATATTATGGAACCACAATTGATTACGGATATGCTTCTTATTCTGATGTGTCAACAACTACTCATAGCATATCCCTTTCCAACCTTTCCGAATCAACTCAATATCATTTTTATATTGAAGTAACTAATGCTTCTGGCACGGCTACATCATCAGATTATACCTTTACGACAACTGCAACCACTACAGAAGATATTTATATTGCCCAAAGTTCCGCCGGCGATGATAGCGGATCAAGTTGTGCTAATGCGCACTCCGCCGTTTGGTTTAACACTTCGGGAAACTGGGCAAATCCGAAAACAGCCGGCAAAATAGGACCGGGAGATACGGTTCATTTATGCGGAACTATCACTTCAATAATTACAGTTCAACAGAGCGGTTCAAGCGGTTCGCCAATAACTATTTATTTTGAAAATGGCGCAAAATTAAGCCAACCAGCATCAAATTTAATGAGTACCGGCGGTAAAGATTATTTAGTGATAGATGGCGGAACAAACGGAATAATTGAAGCTACAGACAACGGTACAGAGTTTGGCAACCAACTTGCGATTTACGGAATTACAGCCAGTAATTCTGAAAATTTGGAAATAAAGAATTTGACTTTCCAAAATCTCTATGTCCACACCTCCGTTAACGACAATACAGACTGGGGAATTAGGCCGACAGCGATTTATTTTAACGGGACCGGAAACAACATTTCAATTCATGATAATGTTTTTGATGACGTAACAAGCGCCATCATTCTCGGCGGTCCAATATCCGGCGCTTCCAATGTGGATATATATGGTAATGATTTTTTTAATTATGATCATGGGGTAACGGTTATAGGTGCGGATACTTCCGTAAGTGTCGATGGGTACTCTGATGTAGATATTTATAATAATCATTTCGGGTCTACTGCCAATTGGGACTCGACAGAAAATTTATTTCATCATGATGGAATTCATATATATCATCCAATGAATTATGTTTTGACAGGATTGAATGTTTATAACAACTTGTTTGATGGCGACTGGGGTGCAAACAATACCGCGCAGATATATATGGAAGGAGAATATGGCGGCACAGATAACCCAGGCTCTGGAATTCATGACACTACAATTTTCAATAACGTGTTCAAAAATACAAATAGCAAAATGAATAATGGGCATATTAGGATTAATGGTTTAAATACCAGAATATTTAACAACACAATAATCGGTTCCGGAAGCAATGATATTTGTAATTTGTACGGAAATACCAATCACGGCCTATTATTTAAAAATAATGTCTTAACATCTTGTTTGTCTTTCATGGGCTCGGTAGTCGGCACGTCAACTGATACTAATTTCAATTACAATTTATATGCCGACGGTTATCCTGGCGGATCCGGATTATTTTCTTGGTACGCAACTTCTGGAGATATAATATCAAGGACAAATGAGTTTGCTACGTGGCAAACATGGTTGCAAGCAGACAGTAATTCGTCATACGTTTCCGACGCAAACCTGGATAGTAACGGTTATCTCCAGATAGGATCTGACGCAATTAATACTGGTGATAACTTGACTTCGCTCGGAATAACTGCTTTAAATTTTGATAAAGATGGTAATGCTCGCCCAGCAACTGGCGCCTGGGACATCGGCGCCTACGAATACATCCCCACCGAAATAACCCCTCCCGCCATCTCCAGCCTCGCCACCTCCACCGCCGCCACCACCGCCGC
>CAZALZ010000009.1:0-39268 GCA_964486475.1 uncultured Gammaproteobacteria bacterium
ATTAAAACAACCGTCGGCCGTATTTTGTTCAATGAAATTTTGCCCGACAAAATTCGCTTCGTTAATAAAGTTGTGAAGAAAGGCGATTTGAAACAAATCGTTAAACAATGCTTAAGTCTTTATGGTGATGATGATACTGTCAAATTTGTTGACAATCTTAAAAATAGAGCTTTTCAATTGATAACCAAATCAGGATTATCTTTCGGTATGAGTGATTTGCCTGCTTTTGATGAAGTTGATGACTTGATTGATGTTGGGGAGAAAAAAGTAGCTGAAATCCAGAATCAATATGAAGAAGGCTTATTGACTGATAGCGAGCGTGCCAGTCAAGTTATAGAGCTTTGGGCTAAGATAAAAGAAGAAATTACTGGAATTTGCAAGAAAAATCTTACTCCCGACAGTTCTGTTTACTCCATGATTGACTCTGGTGCTCGCGGTTCTTGGGCGCAATTAACTCAGATTCTTGGAATGAAAGGTTCTGTTACTTCTCCGTCCGGAGGAATTATTGAATTGCCGATTAAAAGAAATTTTAAAAAAGGGTTTGATGCTTTGGAGTATTTTATTGCCACTCATGGTACCCGCAAAGGTCTTTCCGATACGGCTTTGCGTACCGCCAGCGCCGGTTATTTGACCCGCCGTTTAGTAGATGTTTCTCAAGATGTGATAATTTCCGAAGAAGATTGCGGCGACGATGAGGGTATTGTGATTACTCGTCAAGAAAGTGAAGATATCGGCGAATCTATTTTAAAAAGAATAACTGGTCGTTATACAGCTAAAGATTTGGTTAATAGCAATGGGAAAATTCTTTTGAAAAAAGGGGAGTTAGTCTCGGAGCTTTTGGCTGAAGAATTAAAAAATGAAGAGATTGAAGAGGCTTGTATCAGATCGGTTATGTCTTGCCGTTCTCAGCGCGGAATTTGCGCCAAATGTTATGGTTATGATTTAGCTCGAAATAAACCTGTAGAAATCGGCGTTCCAGTCGGAATTATTGCCGCTCAATCCATTGGAGAACCTGGCACACAGCTTACGATGAGAACTTTTCATACCGGAGGTGTGGCCGGCTCCAGCGATATTACTCAAGGTTTGCCGCGCGTGGAAGAAATTTTTGAAAATCGCACCCCGAAAAAGAAAGCCATTATGTCCGATGTTGACGGCAAAGTAAAAATAGAAACCACTGAGCGTATTATTCGTGATGGTGAAGATAAAGAAATGGCTGTCACTAATCAGCGCGTGAAAATTTTAAAAATATTTTATCACGGGGAGGAAGCTGAAAAATATCGCTTGCCGGCAATAGAGGATCCTGAAGGTAAGAAAGTTGAAATAAAATTCGCCGTTAAGGATGGTGACAATATTTCCGCCGGGCAAGAATTATATTCCGCCGGGAAGAAAACGATAACTGCCAAAGAGGGCGGTAAAGTGGAGATTGGTGCGAAAACCGTTAAAATTTTCCGCCAGACAGAGAAGGTGCAGGAAACGGTTATACCGAAAGGAACAACTTTGCTTATTAAAGACGGCGAAGAAGTGAAGCGCGGGCAGCAGCTGACTGATGGTTCTCTTGATTTGGATCAGCTTTATAATTTAGCCGGACGTTTGGCGGTGCAGAAATATATTATTAAGGAAATTCAATATGTTTATTCCTCTCAAGGACAGCCTTTAAACGATAAACACGTGGAAATAATCGCTCGCCAGATGTTTTCTCGCTTTCTGATTGTTGAATCCGGGGAGTCAGATTTGTTACCAGGCGAAATAGTAGAAGAAGGGGTTTTATTGCGCCTTGATGATGATGTACGCAAAACAATAAAAGCGGAAAGATTATTATCCGGAATCACTCGCACCTCCCTGACTACGGAAAGCTGGCTTTCTTCCGCTTCTTTTCAGGAAACCGCCCGCGTTTTAATTGACGCCGCTTTGTCCGGTAAAATAGATTATTTGGATGGTCTGAAAGAAAATGTTATTATTGGTTGTCTTATTCCGGCCGGAACAGGGTATAAAGGAAGAAAAAAAAGAGAAGAATATTAAATTAATAGTTAATAAAAAAATAACAAATATTTAAAACAATAGCTAAACACAAAAATATTCAAAATATTTATTTTTTAATATTTAGTATTAGTTATTGATATTTATAAGCTGTATGGCTCAACGTTGTTCTATTTGCGGCCGTGGCGCGACCAAGGGCGCCAGTCGTTCACATTCTAATCGTAAAACTTTAAAAAGGCAAAAGATAAATTTGCAGACCGCTAAAATTGGCGATAATTACGAAAAAGTTTGCGCTAAGTGTTTGAAAACTTCAAAAAAGAAATAATTTTTTCACAAGCCTGCGGAACTTCGCGGGCTTGTGTCTGATAAATGATTTTTCCAATTTTTACTTTTATTGTTTTTATTTTTTCCGCTATAGCCCATGAATATATGCATGGCTGGGCGGCGGATGAATTAGGAGATCCGACTGCCAGAAATGCCGGCCGCTTGACCTTTAATCCTTTAGCGCATTTGGATATTTTTGGCTCGATAATTTTGCCGGTTTTACTGTTTTTTGGAACTGGTGGCGGAATGGTTTTAGGTTATGCCAAACCGGTTCCTTATAATCCGGCTAATTTGCGTGATCCGCGGAAAGATTCCGCCAAAGTTGCCCTGGCCGGACCAGCAACCAATTTGGTGATTGCACTTTTTTTCGGATTATTTTTGCGTTTCTTTAATCTTGATTCTCAGTCTTTTTTGTTAATAGCTTTTCAAGTCGTCGTAAGTATAAATTTGATTTTATTTGTTTTTAATATGATTCCAATTCCGCCTTTGGACGGTTTTTCTGCAATTATGCCTTTTTTGCCGCCGGCTTGGCAGATTCGCGCGATAAAATTTTCTAACCAAGGAATGATTTTAGTTTTTTTGATTGTTTTTTTTGCGTTTCAGATAATCGCCATTATTGTTAATGCGCTTTTTAAATTAATAGTCGGAAGTTAATTCTGAATTTTTATACCGATTTGATTTGTTTTAAGAGCCAATTATTTAATTTTAGCCAAATATTTTTTATTTTAATAAATTAAATAAAGTTTAAATAAAATTCCTTGACTTATTTTAAATCATCTGCTAAATTTAATGTATATAAAAATATCCCGAATGTCCGGGATTGTTTTAATACTGCGAAAAACAAAGTATGCCTACTATAAATCAACTTGTTCGTAAGGGTCGTATCAGTAAAAGAAAAAAAATGAAGTCTTTTGCTTTGCATTTGACTAATGATACTTTGCATAGAAAAAAGAAGATCCGCCAGCAAGGCGCTCCGTTTAAGCAAGGTGTCTGTGTTAAAGTTACTACAACCACTCCCAAAAAGCCAAACTCCGCTTTACGTAAAATCGCCCGCGTTCGTCTTTCTAATGGCATGGAGGTTACTGCCTACATCCCTGGAATCGGTCATAATTTACAGGAACATTCCATTGTTTTGATAAAAGGTGGCAGAACTAAAGATTTGCCGGGGTTGCGTTATAAGATAATTCGCGGTGTTTACGATGCCCAAGGCGTTGAAGGCCGTAAGCAATCTCGTTCTCGCTACGGCGCTAAACGTCCCAAGGCTTAATAAATTATTAAATAGTTTAAAATAATTTTTCAATAAATATAGAAATTGTAGCAGGTAGTATGATATATGAATTTCATATAAAAAATACACTATGCTGCATATCCCCATACTGCATATGCGTGGAAAACAAGCTCCAAAAAGAAAAAAAGAAGGCGATCCTAAATATAATGATCAAAGTATAGCCAAATTGATTTGTTACATAATGAAAGATGGAAAAAAGAGCATCGCTGAAAGAATTGTTTATGATGCTTTTGAGTTCGTAAAGAACGAAACCAAGCAGGATCCGCGCCATGTTTTCAATAAAGCCATGAAGAAAGTGGCTCCGCTTTTGGAAACAAGAAGTAAAAGAGTCGGCGGTGCTAATTTTCAAGTTCCTTGCCAGGTTCGGGGAAATCGTCGCTTTATTTTAGGTTGCCGCTGGATGATTATGGCTGCTAATTCCCGCAAAGGGAAACCGATGGCTGAAAAGTTGGCCGCCGAGATTATTGAGGCTTCTAATGGCACGGGAGCTGCCATTAAAAAACGTGAGGACGTTCATCGCATGGCTGAGGCTAACAAGGCTTTTGCGCATTTTGCGCGTTAATAAGAGGGACATCCTTTAAAGGATGTTTTGTTTTCTAATAAAAATAAATTTTAATTTTCGGTCTTAAAGGATAATAATTTAATAATTGACAATTGAACTTATGCCCAGAGATTATGCTTTAGATAAAATAAGAAACATCGGCATTGCCGCCCATATCGATGCGGGGAAAACCACTTTTTCCGAACGTGTTTTGTTTTATACCGGCAAGAAACATAAAATCGGCGAAACTCATGAAGGTCAAGCCGATATGGATTGGATGGAGCAGGAAAAAGAAAGAGGGATTACTATTACTTCTGCCGCTACGACTTGTTTTTGGAAAAATCATAAGATTAACTTAATAGATACCCCGGGGCACGTGGATTTTACGGTTGAAGTGGAGCGTTCCATGCGTGTTTTGGACGGCGCGGTTGCTGTTTTTGATGGTTCTCAAGGGGTTGAGCCGCAATCAGAAACGGTTTGGCGCCAAGCTGATAAATATCATGTTCCACGTCTGTGTTTTGTTAACAAGATGGATAAAATGGGCGCTGATTTTTTCATGAGTTTAGAGTCAATTCAGAAGCGTTTAAATCCGAAGGCTGTTGCTATTCAATTACCGATCGGCGCCGAAAGCACATTTTCCGGGATAATCGATCTAATAGAAAGAAAAGCTCGTCATTTTGAGGGTTTAAACGGCGAGAAAATAGTTGATTCTGAAATTCCAGAAGACATGAAAGAAAAAGTTGAAAAATATCGCGCAGAAATGGTTGAAAAAATTGTGGAATGCGATGAATCGGCAATGGAAAAATATTTGAACGGCGAAGAAATTTCTATCGATGAATTAAGATCTGTAATCAGAAAAGGCGTTATAAAAAATGAAATTTATCCAGTGATGTGCGGTTCCGCCTTACAGAATATGGGTGTTCAGTTGGCATTGGATAATGTTGTTTATTATTTGCCATCTCCTCTGGATGTCGGGCATATCAACGGAAGCGAGATTGACGATAAGGAGAAAAAAATAGAAGTTCATCCTTCCGATGAAGAACCGTTTTCTGGCTTGGCTTTTAAAATCGCCACCGACCCTTTTGTTGGAAAGTTGTGCTTTGTCCGTGTTTATTCCGGCAAGTTGGAATCAGGTTCTTATGTTGTTAATTCTTCTAATGGCGAAAAAGAACGTATTGGCCGTTTGGTTCGCATGCATGCTAACCATCGCGAAGAAATTAAAGAGGTTTACGCCGGAGATATTGTTGCTGTGGTTGGATTGAAAGCCACTACTACAGGAAATACTCTTTGTGATGATCGTCGCCAGGTTCTTTTGGAAAGCATTGATTTCCCGGAGCCGGTTATTAAAATCGCTGTCGAACCAAAAACAAAGGCTGATCAAGAAAAAATGGGTGTGGCTTTGCAAAAATTAGCTGAAGAGGACCCGACTTTTAGAGTTGAGTCTAACGAAGAAACAAATCAAACTTTGATTTCCGGTATGGGTGAATTGCATTTAGATATTATCGTCGATCGTATGAAGCGTGAGTTTGGGGTTGAAGCCAATATTGGCAACCCGCAAGTTTCTTATCGTGAAGCTATCCGTAAAATTGCCGACGCTGAAGGGAAGTATATTAAACAGTCGGGCGGACGCGGTCAATACGGCCATTGTTATCTGCGCGTTGAGCCGGCTGAAGCGGATCAAGAAACCGGAGAGATTAAAGCCTATGAATTTGTCAATGAAGTTAAGGGTGGAAATATCCCGCGTGAATTTATTCCAGCTATTGAAAAAGGCGTTAAAGAAGCTATAGGCAATGGTGTTGTGGCCGGGTATCCTTTAATTAATATCAAAATAGCCGTTACGGACGGTTCTTATCATGATGTTGATTCTTCGGAAATAGCCTTTAAAATGGCCGCCATTATGGGGTTTAAAGAGGCTTGCCGTAAAGCCGATCCGGTTTTATTAGAACCTATTATGAAAGTTGAAGTTACCACTCCGGAAGAATATATGGGAAATGTTGTTGGTGATTTGAATTCCCGCCGCGGCCAGATTGAAGAAATGACCCAGCGCGGCACGGCCAAGGTTGTTTTAGCTAAAGTTCCGCTGGCTGAAATGTTCGGCTATGCTACTGATTTGCGTTCTTTGAGCCAAGGCCGCGCCAATTATGTTATGGAATTTTTTGAATATCACGAGGTTCCAAGAAATGTTTTAGAAAAAATTAAAGAAAAAGAAAAAGGTTCATAAAACAGCTATTATTAGAAGAAAAAAATATTATTGACTATTTGTTATTTTTAGGTTAAAATTATCTTATCTTTTTATGAAAAGACAACTCTTAAAAGCCTTAGAAATAGCTTCCTTAACTGGAGATAAAATTATTATTGTTGATGAGAAAAGAGATAAAGGTATGGTCGTAATGGGAATGGAGGAATATGAAAAAATCTTACTTAAAAACAAAAAGGAAGAAGATTTCGATAAAATAATAGAAGAGTCGGACCAAGATGATTCAAATGATCTATACTGGGATGGCGATTTTCAAGATGGTGATGAGGATTTCCCAAAAGAGGTTTCTTTTTTTTCCAAACCAGAAGATGAAAAAGATTTGATTTTTCAGGAAGATTTCTTCAATGAAAATAAAGAAAATTTCGTTACAACCGAGGAAATAAAAACAGAACCTTCTTCTGAAAAAATTAAAGCCGACGAAGATGAAAATTTGTATTATTACGAAGAACCCGAAGTTAAAAATGAAGAAATTAAAAAAGAAGAAAACGGATTTACCAGTATAAAAGATGAATTAAAAGAAAAGAGAAAATGGGAAATTCCTCAATCAATCAAAAAAGGGGCAGAGGAAATAATCAACAATAACTAAAATTATATAAATTAATTTAAATAATTTATTTTTAAAACGGCTGGTCCCGTAAAAAGGGAAAAACCTAAACCAAAATATATAATTTTTAAAAAAGGTTTGGGGTCGTGAATCAAAAAACATGGCAGGAAAATTTGAACGTACGAAGCCTCATGTTAACGTTGGTACTATTGGCCACGTTGACCACGGCAAAACAACTTTAACCGCCGCTATTCTTGCAGTTTTGACCTCTAGAGGATTAACTGCATCAAACAAGAATGTGGACCAAATTGATTCGGCTCCGGAAGAAAAAGCTCGCGGTATCACCATTAACACCACCCACGTGGAATATGAATCTGAAAAAAGACATTACGCCCACGTTGATTGTCCGGGGCACGCTGATTATGTTAAAAACATGATTACCGGCGCCGCCCAAATGGATGGTGCTATTTTGGTTGTATCAGCTGCTGATGGCCCTATGCCTCAAACTCGCGAACATATTTTATTGGCCCGCCAAGTCGGAGTTCCTTATATTATTGTTTTTTTGAATAAATGCGACATGGTAGAGGACAAAGAGTTGATTGATTTGGTTGAAGAGGAAGTTCGCGACCTTTTGAAACAATACCAATTCCCCAGCGATACGCTTCCCTTTATCCGCGGTTCGGCCTTAAAAGCCTTAGAGAATCCCAGTGGCGAATGGGGAGATAAGGTAATGGAGTTGATAGGTCATTTGGATTCTTATATTCCTGAACCGGTTCGCGACACTGAAAAAACTTTCTTGATGCCTATTGAGGACATTTTTTCAATTGAAGGCCGTGGTACGGTTGTTACCGGTAGAATTGAAAGAGGTGTTTGCCATTTGAATGATGAAGTAGAAATAGTTGGTTTGGGTGAAACCCAAAAAACCGTTATTACTGGCATTGAAATGTTTAATAAACAGTTGGACGAAGGTATGTGCGGTGATAATGCTGGTATTCTCTTGCGCGGCACTAAAAAAGAAGATGTTGAACGCGGAATGGTTTTGGCTAAGCCAGGTTCTATAACCCCTCATACTGAATTTGAAGCTCAAATTTATGTTTTGACTAAAGATGAGGGGGGGCGCCATAAACCTTTCTTTAAAGGCTATAAGCCGCAATTTTATATTCGTACAACAGATGTTACTGGTGAAATTGAATTGCCGGCCGGAACTGAGATGGTTATGCCCGGAGACACTGTTAATGTTGTGGTTAAATTAATTGCCCCAGTTGCCTTGGAAGAGAAGAGTAAATTCGCTATCCGCGAAGGCGGCAGAACCGTCGGGGCCGGATCTGTTACTAAAATCATAAAATAAGTTGATACCTTTCCGGCTTGAAATTATTCGAGCCGGATGATGTATTTATTTATACAGTTGAGATAACCGTTGAACGGTTTGGAATGGAGAGAATTTAAAAAAACTCCCTCAACAATAAAAACATGACCGAGGAGAAAATCAAAAAAGACGGGAAAACCCCAAATATAAAGACAAAGAAAGAGGAAGATGCCAAGCAGAAGATCCGTATTAAGATCAAAGCTTTTGATCATAAGATTATTGATAAGTCCACAAAGACTATCATTGATACTGTGGTTAAAAGCGGAGCCCAGATTTTTGGACCAATTCCTTTACCGACGGAAAAAGTCCGTTATACTGTCAACCGCTCTACTTTTATCAATAAAGATGCGCGAGATCAGTATGAAATGCGTGTTCACAAAAGGATTATTGATATTGTTGAACCGAGTGCAAAAACCGTAGAGGATTTGTCTGGTCTAAATTTACCAGCAGGAGTCGATGTTGAGATAAAAATGGTTTAATTTTCTAAGTACTTTTTAAAAAGTCTGCTTAAAATTTTTAATGTAAAGCAGGCTTATGTGATTGTTGTTATGGCTAAAATAACTCCTGTGATTTCAATCACAGAGAAAGTGTTTTGGTTGTTTTAAACAATTGTTTTTAAAATTATTATAAGGTTTATTGAAAAATATTTTTTATTTTGCCAAAATGATAATTTTAAAAGAAAAGCAACAAATATAAGCGAAAAAATTAATATTGACTATTTTTTTATTTTAAGCTATGATTATATAGTCATTTTTAATAGATTGACCGCTATTTGTTGAAGGTCAATTTTTTATTTAAAGTAAGAATGTTTTGATAATAATTTGCAGCAGTATTATATGAAATTCATTATCGGTAAAAAAATTGAGATGACCCACGTCTGGCAGAATGATAAGATGGTCCCTGTTACTAAAGTTTTAGCCGGACCTTGTGTCGTTACTCAAGTTAAAAACAAAGAAAAAGATGGTTATTGTGCCGTTCAGCTTGGTTTTGGTGGAAAAAAAGCCAAAAACATAGCCAAGCCGCAATTGGGTCATTTTAAAAAAGTCGGCATTAGTTTTAGAACACTCAGAGAATTTCGTTTGGATAAAATAGGAAATGAAGATAAAACCGAATTTTCCTTAGGCGACAAGATTGATGTTGGCACTTTTGTTTTGGGTGATCAAGTAGATTTAATAGGAGTTTCTAAAGGAAAAGGCTTTCAAGGAGCTGTTAAGCGTCATGGTTTTTCCGGAGGCCGCAAGAGTCATGGTAACAAAGACCAACTACGCATGCCCGGTTCCGCTAGTGCTACAGGCGTTGGGCATGTTTTTAAAGGGACAAGAATGGGCGGGAGAACCGGAAATGATAGGGTAACCACTAAAAATTCTGAAATAATTTCCATTGATAAGGAAAATAATATTCTGTTTGTAAAGGGGGCTGTACCAGGTGCCAGGAATTCTTTAGTATTAATACAGGGCGTTGGCGATATAAAAATCACTAAACCTGAAATTAAGACAGAAACAAAAAATGATGTTAAAGAAGATGTCGAGAACATCGCCGTTAAAAGTGTTGAAAATAAATAAAAGAAGTTAATTTTAGCAGTTAATATGAAATTAAATATTTATAATCAGCAGGGGGATATTAAAGGGGAAATAGAAGTTTCCGATAGTGTTTTTAGTGTTAAAACTAATAGCGTTTTAATAAATGAAGCCTTAGTCGCCCAGATGTCTAATGAAAGACAAGTTTTGGCTGATACTAAAGATAGAAGTGAAGTTCGTGGTGGCGGTAAAAAGCCTTGGCGCCAAAAAGGAACTGGTCGCGCCAGAGCCGGTTCTAGTCGCTCTCCTATTTGGACTGGTGGCGGTGTAACTTTCGGGCCGACGAAAGATCGCAATTTTTCAAAAAAAATTAATAGACAAGCAAAAAGAAAGGCCCTAACTATGGTGCTTTCGGATCGTGCCGCCGGCAATTCTTTGCTTGTTTTGGAAAAAGTTGTTTTGGAGGGGTTTAAAACGAAAATTTTTAATGAAATTTTAAATAATTTAGAAGAAAAGGTTTTAAAAATAATCGTTGCTGACGAAAAAAAAGATAATAAAAAAATTAGAAAATCCAGAAGAAGCATTCTTTTTATTAACGACGAGAAGGACGAAAAAGTTAGCAATTCTGGGAGAAATTTGTCCGGAGTTAAAATACTTAATTTAAATAATATAAATATCGTTGATTTGTTGAAATATAAAAATATTATTTTGAGCGAAAAGGCTATTAAAAAAATAGAAGAAATTTATAAAAAATAGACCATATGTCTTTGTTTAGCAATAAAAAAACTGAAGAAAAAGAGGTTAAATCCGCCAAAATTGACAAAACTTCCCTGGCTAAAAAAACTTCCAAAACAGTAAAAAAAGAGAATAAGCCAACAAGTATGAAGAATCTTTATGCCGATAGCAGTAAAGATGTTTCTTCTATCGTGCCAGACTCTTCAAGTGGAAAGAAGTTTTCAGCTATAGCTGGAAGAGTTTTGATAAAACCGTTAATAACGGAGAAAGGTAGTGTAATGTCCGTTTCTGGTAAATATCTTTTTGCAGTATCGGGTAAGGCCAACAAAATTGAAATAGAAAAAGCGATTTTTGAAGCTTATAGTGTAAAGCCGTTTAAAGTTAATATTATAAATATGGAGGGGAAAATAAAAAGACATGGTCGCACTGCTGGCAAGAGAAAAGACTGGAAAAAGGCGATTGTTACTTTGCCAAAAGGAAAAACAATTCAGGTTTACGAAGGCATCTAATTTAATTAAGAATCAAATTTCATTAGTTAGGGAATATCAAAACGAAAAATATGGGTATTAAAAAGATAAAACCGAATACCGCCGCTAGAAGATTGATTACTTTTGATGATTTTTCCGATATTACCGGAAGGAATCACGTAAAATCTTTGTTGTTGAAGAAAAAATCAACCAGCGGTCGTAACAATCAGGGGCGCATAACTATCCGCCATCGCGGTGGCGCGGTTAAGCGTTTGGTTAGAATTGTTGATTTTAAAAGAAATAAATTTGATATTCCGGCCGTGGTAAAAGATATTGAATATGATCCTGGCCGTGGCGCCAGATTGGCGTTGTTGTTTTATATTGATGGTGAAAAAAGATATATTATCGCCCCTGAAGGTTTAAAGGTTGGAGACAAAATAGTGAGCTCTAATAAAGAGGTTGCTATTAAGGTTGGCAACTCTTTGCCATTGGAGTATATCCCGGCCGGTGTTGAGGTGAGTTGTGTTGAGTTGGAGCCGGGTAAAGGCGCTAAAGTTGCTCGCGGCGCCGGAAATTCTATTTTTGTTATGGGTATAGAGGGTCGTTTCGCTCAATTAAAAATGCCTTCAGGGGAAATACGTTTAGTTTGGAAGAATTGTCTTTGTACTATTGGAAAGGTTAGTAATTCCGATAGAATGCATATTGTTTATGGCAATGCCGGAAGAATGCGCAAACTTGGCTGGCGTCCCGCTACTCGCGGTACGGCTATGAATCCTTGCGACCATCCTCATGGCGGAGGAGAAGGTAAACAGCCGATCGGTTTGAAACACCCCAAAACACCTTGGGGTAAGCCGGCACTTGGAGTCCCAACTAGGAGAAAAGGTCCTTCTGATAAATTCATTGTTCAGAAAAGAAAAAATAGAAAAGGAAAATAATTTAACATAATATATGTCTAGAAGTTTAAAAAAAGGTCCATATATCAACGAGAGATTGTTGAAAAAAATTAAATCTTTAAAACCAACCGACAAGACGATTTTAAAAACCTGGGATCGATCTTGCACTATAGTTCCAGAGATGGTTGGTTTTACTATCGGTGTTCATAATGGGAAAAATCATTTTCCGGTTTATGTGGTTGAGAATATGGTGGGACATAAGCTTGGAGAATTCGCTTTAACTAAAAAATTTATCAGTCATGGTGGTAAAATGGCCAAGGAAGAAGCTTCCGCCTCGGCAAAAAAATAAATAATTCCGAAATTTATATATGGAAATACAAGCTAAATTGAAAAATTTGATACTATCCCCAAAGAAAGTTCGCTTGGTTGCGAATTTGGTTAGGGGTTTGGATGTTAAAAAAGCCTTGGAACAGTTGGTTTTTGCTAATAAAAAGGCCGCTTTACCTGTTTCTAAATTAATAAAGTCGGCCCTTGCCAATGCTGAACATAATTATGAATTGGATAAAAATAATTTGCTTGTTAAAGAAATAAAAGTTGATGAAGCGGGGATGTTGCATCGCTGGACTCCGAAGGCGCATGGGAGCGCCACTCCGATAAGGAAACGCATGAGTCATATCTCGGTTGTTTTATCTGAAATTAAAGATAGCGGTGTTAAAAAAGCCAAGAAAATGGAAATTGAAGCTCCAATATCTCTTGGTGAAATGGTTAAGAAAGACGCTACTATCAGTGACAATAAAGATTCTGTTGATTCTTTGAAAAAAGAAGAAAAAAATGCAGGTAGAAATGCCGAAGTTGCTGGAAAGAAAGGTTTTGTTAATAAGATTTTTCAAAGAAAAAGCGGAAACGGTTAAGGGTGTTGAATTAGTAAAAACTAATTCTCAAATTCAAAAATTTTAAAAATATGGGAAAAAAAGTTAATCCAAAAGTAATAAGATTAGGTATCACGAGAACGTGGCCGTCTGTTTGGTTTTCGTCTGGCAAGGAATATCGCCAAAATTTGAAGCAGGATGTTCTATTGCGACGTTTTTTAATTAATGATCTGAAAGAAGCCGGAGTTGATTCTGTTAAAATAGAAAGAGGAGTAAAGAAAATTTCCGTTGAAATTTCTGTTGCAAAGCCGGGTATTGTCATTGGTCGCGGCGGTAATGGAATAGAAGTATTAAAGAAAAAGATTCATGATGGTTATTTGAAGAATTTTCGTTTAAATGAAATTAATGTTAATATAAAAGAATGTGATCGTCCAAATTTGTCGGCTCAAGTTGTTTTACAATCAATGATTGATGATATTGAAAAAAGAATCGCCTTTAAAAGAACTATGAAACAAACAATCGCTAGAGTTGAAAAAGGCGGCGCTTTGGGTGTAAAAGTTGTTATGTCTGGTCGTTTAAACGGGGCGGAAATAGCGCGTGAAGAAATGTTAGTTTCTGGGAAAATTCCTTTGCAAACTTTGCGGGCTGATATTGATTATGCTCGCGGAGCCGCTAAAACAACCTACGGAACCGTCGGTATAAAAATTTGGATATATAAAGGAGAGGTTTTTGATAAAGATATTAATAATAAAGACAACAGAGGGGAGATTATTGGAAGAAAAAAATAAAACATTACGCCGATCCGCTAACGCAGGTTGATTTGCGAACTAAATTGTTCGCTCGCCGATTAGCTGATTCGCATTAGGTCGCATATGTTAATGCCTAAGAAAACAAAATATAGAAAATCACACAAAGGTTCCCGCGGCGGAAAAGCAACCAGCGGCTTGACTGTAAGTTTTGGCAGTTATGGGATGAAATCTTTGGAAAATTGTTGGGTTACCGCCAGTCAGATTGAAGCGGCTCGTCGCGTTTTGACTCGATACATTAAAAAAGGCGGTAGAATTTTTATTAGAATATTTCCAGACAAACCTGTTACCAACAAGGGTGGAGAAATGCCAATGGGAAAAGGTAAGGGGGGAGTTGACCATTATGTCTGTGTGGTTAAGCCTGGCATGATAATGTTTGAGCTTGAAGGTATGACAGAGATTGAGGCGCGTGAAGCGGTTAAATTAGCTGGAGATAAATTGCCGGTGAAAGCAAGGTTTGTGAAGGCTAATGAATAGTATTATTATCATTTATTATTGAAAAATATGGAATTTAAAGAATTACAAAAGAAAAATGAAGGCGACTTGCAGGCTTTGCTGGCGAAAGAGCGTGAGAAATTGCGTGTCGAACGTTTTCGCGATGCTAATAAGCAGTTAAAAAATGTCAGAGAGCTTCGCAATTTAAAAAAAGAAATTGCTAGAATTCTTACTTTGATCAATGTTAAAAAGAAATAATTTTTATGAATAATAAAATAAGAAGAAAATTTTCTGGGATAGTGGCGAGCGCTAAGATGGAAAAAACCATCGTAGTTTTAGTTGAGAGAGTTAAGAAAGATTTGAAATATGGAAAGCGCTACACTTTGAGCGATAGATATAAAGTCCACGATGAAAAAAAACAATTTAAAGAGGGCGATAAAGTTTCTTTTGTGGAATGCCGCCCGCTTTCCAGGGATAAAAGATGGAGAGTGTTGTATAAATAATTTCGAGTTTTTAATTCCTATTTGTTTAATTAAAATTAATCAATAAATTGGAAGTTAAAATTTGTCATATGATATTAGTTGGAACAAAAATGAAAGTAGCCGACAATACAGGCGCCAGAATAGCCGAATGTATTAGGATTAAGGGTGGTTACAGAAAGAGATATGGCCACATCGGCGATGTTGTGGTGGCGGCTGTTAAAGAAGCTATTCCCCACGCTCCAATTAAAAAGAGCGATATAGTTAAAGCGGTGATTGTTAGAACAAAAAAAGAAATCCGCCGCACCGATGGAACCTATTTGCGTTTTGATGAAAATGCTTGTGTTATTATTGATGATAAAGGCGAACCTAAAGGCACTAGAATTTTCGGACCGGTAGCCCGTGAAATAAGAAAAAGAGGTTATGCAAAAATCGCTTCTTTGGCTCCGGAAGTGCTATAAAATAATTTATTAGGTTAGTATTATAATTATATGAAGATAAAAACAGGCGATAAAGTAAAAATTTTAACCGGAAAAGATGGCGGTAAAGAAGGAAAGGTTTTACAGGTTTTTGTTTCTAAAGATAAAGCCAGTGTTGAAGGTTTAAATTTAGCCATTAAGCATTTGCGTCCGCGACGCCAAGGAGAAAAAGGGCAAAGGATAGAATTTCCGGCACCTATCAGTCTTTCCAACTTACTTTTGATTTGTCCTAAATGTGGCAAGGCGACCAGAATTGGTTTTAAATTTTCCGAAGAGACAATTAATGATAAGAAAATAGTTAAAAAAAATAGGATTTGCAAGAAATGCGGAAAGAATATAGATTAAAATCCAAAATATTAATATGAAATTGCAAGAATTATACAAAAAACAAATAGTTCCGGCTCTAAAAGATAAACTGCATTTAGAGAATGTTATGTCTGTTCCGAAACTTTCCAAAGTGGTTATTAATGTCGGTTTTGGAAGAAATTCAAAGGATAAGGAATTGATTAAAATTATCGAAGAAAATTTGGCCACTTTGTCTGGTCAAAAACCGATTTTGAATAAAGCCAAAAAAGCCATTTCCGCTTTTAAAATCAGAGAAGGTATGATTATTGGTGCTAAAGTTACCTTGCGCGGTTCAAGGATGTGGGACTTTGTTGAAAAATTAGTTAATATTTATTTCCCGCGCGTTCGTGATTTTCGTGGTTTGTCAGAGAAAACGGTTGATGATTCGGGGAATTTAACAGTTGGGTTTAAAGATATTCTGGCTTTTCCGGAAATTGAAGTCGCTGATTTAGAAAAGTTACATGGTTTAGAAATTTGTTTGAATACTACAGCTGGGAATAGGGACGCTGGCTTGGAAATGTTTCGCGCCCTTAACTTCCCTTTAATTAATAAAGAAGAAAATTAATTAATTTTTTTTACGATATGGCTAGAAAAGCTCTGCTTATTAAAGCTAAAAGAACACCGAAGTTTTCCACCAGAAAAATTCGTCGTTGCTGGCGTTGCGGTCGTAATCACGGTTATATCCGCGATTTTGATCTGTGCCGCATTTGTTTCCGCGAATTGGCGGAAAAGGGCGAATTACCCGGTATTAAAAAAGCTTCTTGGTAGTTAATAGAGATAAATTAAACCTGTTAATATCTAATATTTTATATAATTATGACAGATCCAATAGCTGACATGCTCACAAGAATCAGAAACGCTGCCGCGGCTGGAAACAGCGAGGTTGTTTTACCTATGAGCAAAATGAAAATGGCGGTTGCCAAAATTTTGGAAAGTGAAGGTTGGGTGCAAAAATGTGAAGAATTGGAAGGTGGTGATAGCGGCAAAGCTTTTAAAGAAATGAAAATTATTTTAAAATACAAGAAAAGCGGCCGCCCGGCAATTTCTTCCATTAAGAAAATCAGTAAGCCTGGCCTAAGAATCTACCAAAGCAAAGACAATTTGCCGGTTGTTTTGGGAGGGATTGGATTGGCTGTTATTTCTACTTCTCAAGGGATAATGAGCGCCAAGCAAGCTAAAGAAAAAAAATTAGGAGGAGAGGTGGTTTGTGAGGTTTATTAATAAATAAGCGATACAGCAAATTGAATGCGAACGTTACGAAAATAATTTCGTAGCCAGCATCAGATATTATATGTCTAGATTAGGAAAATTACCAATTGAATTGCCAAAAGAAGTCCAAGCCAGATTGGAAGATGATTTTATTATTGTTAAAGGCCCCAAAGGCGAATTAAAAGAGAAGATTAACCCCAATGTTAAAGTTGATGTTTCCGATAATAAAATTTTAGTTTCCGTTTTAAATGAAAATAGTAAGAAAGACAGATCTTTGTGGGGATTGTATCGCAGTATTATAAATAATTTAGTTTTGGGAGTTTTTAAGGGGTTTGAAAAAAAGATGGAAATCAATGGTGTTGGCTATAAAGCTTCGGTATCCGGACGTAAATTCATTTTAAACGTCGGTTATTCTCATCCGGTTGAATTTCCATTTCCAGAAGGTATTGATGGCAAAGTTGACGGCAACATAATTATTGTTTCCGGGTTTGATAAAAAATTAGTAGGAGAAACGGCTGCTAAAATAAGAAGAACCAAAGAACCAGAGCCATATAAGGGTAAAGGTATAAAATATATCGATGAAATTATCAGAAGAAAGGAAGGGAAAGTTGCTGGAGCTAAGGGAGAATAATTAAAATAAAATTACATAAGAATAATTTAAGGATATGAATAAGCAAAAAGCCAAACAAATAAGAAAAATTAGGCGGCATCTAAGAATCCGTTCTAAAGTTAAGGGGACGTCTGAAAAACCGAGATTGTCAGTTTTTCGTTCTAATAATGGAATGTTTTTACAGTTGATTGATGACGAGCGCGGTTTAACGATAGTTTCTTCTGGTACGTATGGGTTAAAGGAAAAAGGTAATAAGAGCGAATTGGCTGCTTTAGCTGGAAAAGATTTAGCCGCCAAGGCTTTGGAAAAAAATATTTCTAAAGTAGTTTTTGATAAGGGGCCATATAAATTTCATGGCCGTGTTAAGGCGGCGGCTGACGGCGCTCGCGAAAGCGGTTTGAAATTTTAAATTATTATCAAGTATAATATGATTAAAGAAGAAAAAAACATAAAAGAAAGCGACAATACTGAAAAGGTTAAGGTTGTTGATTTGGTTGCCGAGAAACAGGGAGAAGCTTTAAATTCTTCTAAGAATAACTCGGGTTTTAAAGGGAAGTTTTCTGAAAAAGGTAAAGGGCGTCGCAGTTTCGGTTCTAAGAAATTTGGGCAGAATCAGGAAAAAAAAGAAGAGTTTGAGCAGAGAATTTTAGAGGTTGCTCGTGTTACTCGCGTTATGGCTGGTGGAAAAAGAATGAGGTTCCGCGCCTGCGTTGCTATTGGCGATAAGAAAGGTCATGTGGGGGTTGGTGTTGGAAAGGGTGTTGATGTTACTTTAGCTGTTAATAAGGCGGTAAACAGGGCGAAAAAAGAGATGGTTGATGTTCCTGTGTATAAAGATACTGTTCCACATCAAATTTATAATAAATATTGCGCAGCTAAGGTTTTAATAAAACCGGCGGGGAGGGGGCGCGGAGTTGTGGCTGGCAGTGTCGCCCGCATTATTTTTGAGTTGGCCGGAGTTAGAAATGTTTCTTGCAAGTCCTTGGGTTCTAATAATAAAATTAGCCGCGCTCGCTGTGTTATTGAATCTTTAAAAAAATTAAAGAGAGTGGAAAATTTTTCCAAAAATAACACTAAAAACGTTGAGGTTGTTGAAAAAAAAGAAGTTAAAAAAGAAAAATAGAAGAATAAAAGAAAATTTAAATTTTAGAACCAGAAAATTATTTTATTGTTTTAAATTCTAAATTAAAAATATGTTAAGTTTGAATAATATAAAAGCAAAAACCGGACAGAAAAAAAATAGACGCGTTGGCCGCGGCCATGGTTCTGGCAGGGGTTGCTATTCTGGAAAAGGGCAAAAAGGCCAACATTCTCGTTCTGGAGTTTCTGGTTTAAAACGTCTTGGTATGAGGCCGAGAATTTTGCAGACTCCCAAACTCCGCGGTTTTAAGTCAATTTATCCGAAAAATCAAGTGGTTTCTATGGCCGATATAAATACCAATTTTAAAGATGGAGATAAAATTACGGCGGAAAAATTGTTTAAAAAAGGCTTGATAAAACATACAAATCAGCCAACTAAAATTCTCGGAAAAGAAAAACTTAGCGTCAAGGTGGAATTTGAAGGAGTTAAATTAAGCAAGGGGGCGGCCGGCGGCAAGTAATTTTTTTATAAATTATTTTTAGATATGTACGAAAAATTTTTAAAAATTTGGCATGCTAAGGACTTGCGAAATAATATTCTTTTTGTTATTGGTCTGCTTGCTGTTTTCCGCTTATTTGCCCACATACCCGTTCCAGGTGTTGATTTAAGCGCTTTGCGGTCTTTGTTTGCTTCCAACCAGATGCTTGGATTGTTAAATCTTTTTTCTGGTAGCAGTATGGAAAATTTTTCGATTGTTATGATGGGGGTGGGCCCTTATATAACGTCTTCCATTATTTTTCAGCTTTTAGCTATGATTATTCCGTCATTGGAGGAAATGCAAAAAGACGAGGTTGGTCGCCAAAAGATAAATTTATGGACTCGCTGGCTCACCATTCCTCTTGGTTTTCTCCAATCTTATGGCATGATAGTAATCCTGCAAAAATCTTCCGGCGGCATTTTAGGTGATATTTCAACTTTTGATAAAATAGCTATAATGATTACAATTACCGCAGGAACCGTTTTTTTGATGTGGTTGGGGGAACTAATTGGCGAAAAAAAAGTCGGCAATGGAGTTTCTATAATAATTTTCGCCGGAATTGTTTCAAGTTTGTTAAACACTGTTCAGCAGACTGCTTCCACTTACGATTCCACTCAGCTTCCTAAAATTATAGCGTTTTTGGCTGTCGCCCTAGTTACGATTTGGGGGATTGTTAAAATTAATGAAGCTCAAAGAAATATTCCCATCCAACACGCTAGGCAGGTTAGAGGTAATCATTCTTTCGGCGGAGCATCTTCCAGTCTTCCTCTGCGTGTTAATATGGGTGGTGTAATTCCGATAATTTTTGCTATTTCTATCATTCTTGCCCCCTCAATGATCGCTCAGTTTTTCATTAACGCCAAGACTGCTTGGTTGGTGAGCGCCTCAGAATGGACGATAAAAACCATGAATAATAACTTGGTTTATGGAATTGTTTATTTTGTCATGGTTTTTGTTTTCACTTATTTTTATACCGAAGTAATTTTTCACCCAGAGAGAATCTCCGAAAATCTGCAGAAACAAGGAGCTTTTATTCCTGGAATACGTCCCGGCACTCATACTAAAGAATACTTGTCCTATACTGTTTATAGAATTGTTTTTGTTGGGGCTCTGTTTTTAGCCATAATAGCCGTTTTACCGTTAATAGTTAAGCAATTTACCGGCATGCAGCAATTAAGTATTGGGGGAACCAGTATTTTGATTGTTGTTTCGGTAGTTATCGACATTGTCAAACAGATTGAAGCCCAGCTGACAATGAGGGAATACGAGATTGATTAAAATATATTTTTAAAAAAGAAGCTTTTCGAGGCTTCTTTTTTTAATCTTTTAAAATAATATTATTTGTTGTATAATTTAGATATATTTATAATTTTATCAATATTCCAGTTAAAATTTATGAGTTTTTTTGGTTTATTTAACAAATTACCAAAACCGGGAGCAGATTTTAGCTTCTCTGACCCAGAAACCGGCTTTGAAGAAAAGCTTAAAGATTTAATTCGCCATAGTGCCAACTTTCGAAATTTAGATAACAATTTTAACAATATAATTTCTGTTTTAAGGGAATATGGCTCGGCTTTGCGTTCAGGTGGTTTATCTTTTTGGCAGAAAAAATCAGCTTTAGAAAAAATAAAAGAAGCTGACAACAATCTTACAGTCCGCGATTTGAAAGATGTAAAAATGATATTGGAAAAATTAAGCAAGCGAAAATGATGAAAAATTTATTTTTATGCCATTTTTTACAACTAACTCTTTAAAAAAGTCATTAGCCGGCAGAAATTTCGGTCCTGATGCCAAAAAAATTTTTATTAAGTTGGGAGCTGTCGGGAAGGGATCTAATTTTTTGTTAAAAAATTTAAAAGGTAAAACTGAGATTGAAAGAGAAAAGTTTTATAAACAAGCCGGATTTTCTTCTTTTTCCAAAAAAAACATAGAAAAGACGATAAATTCCGGAGAAAAATCTTATACCAATTCCGAAGCGAGAAAAATTAGAAAGGAGCGGGAGATTAAGAAAAAAATGAATATTTCGTTTTCTAATCGTTTTTCTGAAGATAGTGAATTCAATTCTTTGAAAAGAAAAGGGTTTGTTGGCTCGATTGGAGAAAAAAGAATCTGCGCTTTTGGCGATCCTGGCAGGAGCCGAGATCGGCGAATTGTTTCGACCAGTTCTCCGAATATATCAGTTAATTCATTTTCTTCTGATGAAGATAAAATTGGCGGTACGCAGCGCAGAAAAAAAAGGTTCCCCGGTAAAATCAATTCGGAAGAAGGCGGGGGGAAAAAAGAAAAAAATAATCCGCCTTTTAGGCCTATCGGCTTGGGCAGCCTGTAATTTAAATGATTTATGAAAAAAAATTTTTTTATTTTTCTTGGTCCACCCGGTTCTGGAAAGGGGACACAAACCGATATGTTGGCGGAAAGATTAAAAATTCCGGCAGTGTCTCCAGGGGAACTTTTGCGTCAAGAAGTTAAGAATAGAACAACTATTGGCAAAAAAATAGAGAAAGTTTTAGCAACTGGCTCTTTTGTTGATAATAAAATAGTAGAAGATCTTTTATTGGCTCGGCTGTCAAAGAAAGATGCGGTGCGCGGAGTAATTTTTGATGGTTTTCCTCGTAATTATCGCCAAATTTCCTTTTTTGATAAAAAAAATAATAATTTGAGAGGTAAAAATTTTTCCGTTAAAGTTATTTATATAGATATTAGCGATAAGGAAGCCAAAAAACGCTTATCACGCCGTCGCGTTTGCGTTTGCGGAGCTACTTATCATTTGGATTATAATCCTCCAAAAAAAAAGAATGTTTGTGATGTCTGCGGTAAAAAATTACTGCACCGTTCTGATGACAGGCCGGCAGTGCTTGCCAAGCGTTTAAAGTTGTTTCACAAAGAAAACGATCCTATTTTGAAGTATTTTGGCAGGCATTATGAGTTAATTGAAATTAATGGGGAGAAAAAAATAAAAGAAATACAAAACGATATTTTAAAAAGCATTTCGCAAAAATAAAATAAACATCTGTTAAGTTTTTAAAAAAATTTTCCGCATAGTTTTGCTAAATATGATAAGCATTAAAACAAAAGAAGAAATAAAAATTTTACGGGATGGCGGGAAAATTATCAGCCGCATTCTGCGCGCCGTAGCGGATAAGGCTAAAATCGGAGTTAGCACGGCCGAATTGGAAGAATTGGCTTGCTCCTTGATGGAAAAAGAAGGCGGCCGCCCTGCTTTTAAAAATTATGAAATGTCAAATGGCAGATATTTTCCAACCGCTCTATGCACTTCAATCAATGAGGAGATTGTCCATGGAACAGCTGTCCCGGGAAGAATTTTAAAGAACAGCGATGTTCTAAGTATTGATATTGGAATGGAGTGGCCTTACTCAGAGGATAAGAAAAGAAAAGTTGGAATAGAAAATCCGTATTCTCCCGGTGGCGGTTTTTATACTGACACTGCTTTAACTGTTATAATAGGGAAGAAAAATCCTAAAATGGAAAAACTTTTGAGAGTTACAAGGAAATCTTTGGAAATTGGAATTTCCGAAGCAAAACCGGGGAATACTTTAAACAATCTTGGCCGGGCAATTCAGAAATATGTTGAGAAGAACGGTTTTTCCGTAGTGCGCGATTTGGTCGGGCACGGTGTTGGCTATCAGGTTCATGAGGACGCCCCTGAAGTTTTTAATTATGATTTTTCCGATTACGGTATTCCCGACACAGTTCTAAAACCGGGAATGGTTATTGCTATTGAGCCGATGGTTACAGCCGGGAGTTGGAGAATAAAAGAGGGAAAGGGAGATTTTTCCATAGTAACGGCCGACGGTTCAACTGCCGCGCATTTTGAGCATACGGTGGCGATAACAGAGAAGGGGAATGTGGTAATAACCGAGTAATTTTTTAATTTTTATGAGTGAAGATTTCTTAATATATTTAGGCATTGATTGGGGAGAAAAACGAATCGGCTTGGCTTTGGCCGACAGCGAGACAAAATTGGCCACGCCGTTCAAGACTGTTTCCGGTTTGAATGAATTGTTAAAGACAATTGAAGAAGAAAATGCCGATATTTTTGTTCTGGGGAAACCAATAAAAATGAGAGGGGAAAGCGACGGTTTAAATCCTGATTTTTTGAATTTTTTTGAAGAACTAAAAAAAGCTTTGCCGAATAAAAAAATAGAATTAATTGACGAACGTCTGTCCAGCCGCGCCGCTGACGCTTTACCGGGCGGAAATTTGAAAGCTTCGCGCGACGAAGTGGCGGCGATGATAATTCTGCAGAATTATTTAGATAAAACAAACTGAAAATGGAACCAACTTTCAATACTCGCGCCATAATTTTGAATAAATACGATTTCCGGGAGGCTGATTCCCGGATTGTTGTTTTTAGCGAGGATTTCGGCAAAATGTCCTTGGTTTTGCGCGGCGCGAAAAAGGCCAAATCAAAATTAGCCGGCCACACCGAACCGATAACTTTAACCCGTCTGATGGTTGTCCGCGGCAAGGATTTTAATTATGCCGGCGCGGCTTGCGGGGAGAAATTCTACGCTGATTTGAAAGACGATCCGGACAGAATATTTTTGGCCGGAAAGGCGATTTTTTTGGTTGACAGAATGACCCGCGAAGGCGAAGTTGACGAGCAGAAAGAGATTTTTGTTTTGCTGAAGAATTTTTTGGAAGAATTGGATTTGGGGAAATCCGCCGGCCTTGACGATTTTTCCTTGAAACTTTCCGGCGTTGTCGGGATGTCCTGGCCGGATTTTAAAGAATTGTCCGCGCAGTTATTTTAGAAAATAATTATTAAGTCGTCATAAATGCCTTATTTTCTCAATATTTTAAGGCTTGACACAATTTATTTTAAAAGGTATTATAATAAAAGAATTTTGAAGGCTCTTTTTTCTTTAGATGGTTTTGATAGGTACATTTTTTGCAACCATTTAAAGGGAGGGTAATATATGACTAATTCTGAAAGTTTTTTCGGTGCAGGAGTTGAGGTGGTGGACTTTGATGATCGCGGAATTTATGATGTAAAGGTGAGTGGAGATGAAACCGCCGATGGCGATGATCGTGACGTTGAAGAACTTTTTTTGGGGGTCATATAGTCGTATAGAAAGTTTTTTCGGAGAAGTTGATTTGTCAATTTCTCCGCCCATCAAAGCCATTTAAGTTGACATTACAATTAATTTTTTGTTAGTATTTAAAAAAGCGATGAGGCCGCCAACACGGCTGAGCGGAGGAAGAAAAAACTTAGGTTTTAGTAGAACCTCCCGGGAATTCCCGTTATAGAATTAAGAGAACAAAGCGAGGTGGCACCGCGTCAAATCATTAGAACGCCCTTGCAAGATAAGCATATTTTTGTGTTTATTTTGCAAGGGCATTTTATTTAGTAATAAATTTAAAATTATGTTAAGAACTCACACTTGTGGTCAGCTGACCAAGGCTGACGCTGACAAAGAAGTAGAATTATCTGGCTGGGTTTATCGCAGGCGCGACCATGGCGGAGTTATTTTTATTGATTTACGCGACCGCTATGGGATTACTCAGATAAAATTTGATATTGATCATGGCACTTCCAAAGAAGTGATGACCGAAGCTGATAAGCTAAGGAGCGAATGGGTAGTAAACATTAAAGGAAAAGTTGCCGCTCGTCCGGACGATATGGTCAACCCGAAAATGTCGACAGGCGAAATTGAGATTGAGGTAGAGGAATTAAATATTTTTAATTCTTCCAAGGTTTTACCGTTTGAACTGGAAGAAGAAAAGATTTCTGAGATTAATGAAGCTTTGCGTTTGAAATATCGTTTTCTTGATTTGCGCCGGCCGCGTTTGCAGGAAATCATTAAAAAACGCGATCAGCTTTTTACGGCGATTAGGGAATATTTTCATAAAAATGATTTTATAGAAGTGCAGACCCCGATTTTAGCCAATTCTTCTCCGGAAGGCGCCCGCGACTATTTGATTCCGTCCCGTTTGCATCCGGGGAAATTTTACGCTTTGCCGCAGGCGCCGCAGCAATTTAAGCAGCTTTTGATGGTTGGCGGCGTTGACCGTTATTTTCAGGTGGCGCCTTGTTTCCGTGACGAAGATCCGCGCGCCGACCGCCACCCGGGAGATTTTTATCAGGTTGATTTGGAAATGAGTTTTGTTAAGCAGGAAGATGTTTGGGCTATTGCCGAACCATTGGTGAAGGAATTAACAAAAAAATTCACCGATAAAGATATTGTTTTTAAAGATTTTCCGAAGATTCCATATAAAGAAGCGATGTTGAAATACGGTTCAGACAAGCCGGATTTGCGTTTTGGTTTAGAGATAAAGCCGATTACGGAGTTGATAATGCCTGATTGCGGTTTTTCGGTTTTCGCCAATGCGATTAAAGATGGTGGAGTTGTCCACGCTTTAAAAGTTGACGGCGGCAATGTTTTTTCCCGCAGCGTGATTGATGAATTGACGGAATTGGCTAAGAGTAAAGGAGCTAAAGGCTTGGCCTACATCCAAATGCGCGAAGAAGGTCCAGCCTCGCCTATTAATAAATTTTTAGGCGATGAATTAATGAATAAAATAATTGCCGAAGTTGATGCTAAAACCGGCGACATAATTTTCTTTGGCGCCGATAATTTTAAAACCGTTTGTTCCGCTTTGGGCATTGTACGTTCCAAATGCGGCTCACTTTTAAACTTGAAAGATCCGAAGAAGATCGCTTATGCTTGGATTGTTGATTTTCCGATGTACTCTTATTCTGATATAGAAGATGGTAAGGTTGATTTTGAACATAATCCTTTTTCCATGCCAGAGGGAGGTCTGGAAACTTTAAATAATTCCAATCCCCTGGAAATAAAGGCCAACCAATATGATTTAGTAGCTAACGGCTATGAGTTGGCTTCCGGCGCCATCCGTAATCATGACCCGAAAATAATGTATAAAGCTTTTGAAATTGCCGGCTACGGTCCGGAAGAAGTGGAAAAACGTTTTGGTGCTATGTTGCGCGCCTTTGAATATGGCGCCCCGCCGCATGGTGGCATGGCTTTCGGTTTTGACCGCTTACTGATGCTTTTTATGGATTTGGAAAATATTCGCGACGTCTACGCTTTTCCCAAGGACGGCCAGGGCCGTGATGTGATGATGGATTCGCCATCCGAGGTGGCGGGAAAACAACTTAAGGAATTAAAAATAAAGACTGAACAATAATTTTTGGCCGTGGCGTTTTGCCTTATAGCTATTTAGGTGGTAAACTTATAATTGTAATAATTTTTATTAAAAATAAAATTAAAATTTTATGGAACAGGAAATTCAGGCGGCGCCGCGTCCGTTTAATGCGGCCAAGTTCGTATTTTTTTATTTAACCCATTTGGTTTCTTTGGTTTTTATAGCTGTCGCCTTCGGTACGATAATTTTTCAAACGATCAATAAAAAAATTCCCGATTCTTTAAATCTTTATAGTGCTGTTTATAACAGCACATTAATGAAATTCGGCATAGCCGCCTTGCTTGTTTTTGCGCCTATTTTTTATATCGTCAATCGTTTTATTTTCAGGGCGGTGCGCCAAGGAGAAATAAAACGCGATTCCGGAATTCGTCGCTGGCTGACTTATTTGATTTTGTTTGTTTCTTTTTTGGTTTTTGCCGGATATTTAACATCTTTTGTTTTTAATTTTTTGGATGGGGAGCTTACCTTGAAATTTGTTTTAAAAACAATAACCGTTCTAGTGATTGCCGCGACTATTTTTAGTTTTTATTTTTATGATATTTCCCGCAAGCAAACCGAAGGGCAGAGGAGTTTGGTTGTTAGAATTTATTTTTTTTCGACATTGTTCGCAATAACTATTGTTTTTATAGGTTCGTTTTTTGTAGCTGATAATCCATTTTTAGAACGTGCTAAAAAAATGGATGAAGACATATTGAATAAGTTTAACACCATAGATAATTGTGTTGAGATGTATTATGCTGAGAATGAAATTATGCCAGGAAATATGGAAGAAATTAAATCGGAATGTCCATATATTTCGGAAAAGGCGATTGTTGATGAAAATACCGGAAAATTTTTTGGATATCACTTGAAACAAGACAGGACTTATGAATTATGCGCGGAATTTCACGCTTCCAATAGGGATGAAGAAGGTAATCTCCGAAATTATATTTATTATTCTTCCGATAGTGAATCTTTTTTGCATGATGCCGGATGGCAGTGTTTGGAAAGAAAAATTTATTCTCTCGATTTAAAACAATAAAAAATAAAAAAATCATTCTAAATATTCATGGGATGATTTTTTTTAAAAAAAACTATTGCTTGCATTTTTTTTTCGTGCTATAATTTTAATTAAGAAAATTTTTTAGAAAATATTTTTATTTTTTTTAGATTGCGCTATAATAAAATAAAGAAAAACTTTTCTTATTTTTTAAAAAATGCTATTATAAAATTATGAGCGTTGAAAATAAAAAAAATTTTCCGACCGCTTTAAAAAAATATTTGTTCGACGGGGGGATAAATCCGAAAATTTTACAACACAAAACCGTTTATACCGCAATCGACGCCGCCAGCACTCTAAAAAAAAGAATGGAAGAAATTGTCAAATCTATTTTGGTAAAAGCCGATAATTTTTATTATATTGTTTGTTTGTCGGCCGATCAGAATTTGGACTTCAAAAAAATAAAGAAAGCCATAGAGGTTGCGGCCGGCGCAAGAATAAAAGCAATTCAAATACCCGACGAAAAAACAATGGTTAAAATTTTGAAGCTTAAAAAGGAAGGACTGTCCGCTTTTGGGGGATTCCATAAATTACCGGTTTTAGTAGAAAAGAAATTAGCTGGTATTAAAAGAGCTGTTTTTCCAACTGGTTCTTTTAATCACTCGGTTGAATTGGGGTTAAAAGATTTTATTAGGTTAGAAAATGCCGTTTTAGCAAGTTTTGGCATAAAGAAAAAGGTTAAAATTATTAATAACCGTTCCGCTTCGCCAAAGGCGAAGAAGAACAACAAAAAACAAATGGCTACAAAGAAAAAAGCCGTCAAAAAGGCTGCGAAGAAGACCGCCAAGAAAGCCGTCAAAAAGGCTGTGAAGAAGGTCAAAAAAGCTGCCAAGAAGGCTAAAAAAGCAAAAAAATAAGCTTTTCTCATACCGCTTTAGCGGGACGAGGAGGATTCGCTTCGGTCTTTCATTAGTCCGAAGCGGATTTTTTTTGTGGATAAAAAGGCTTTTAATAATTATTTTTTTTTGATAAGATTAAAGTAGATGATTAATGTAAAATTAGAAAAATTTGAAGGACCGCTATCCTTGCTTTTGAAAATGATAGAAGCTGAAGAAATGGATATAACGCAAGTTTCTTTGGCAAATATAGCCGATCAATATGTGGAATATTTGCGTAGCTGCCAAGATATTGATCCGAATCTTTTGGCGGATTTTTTAGTTGTAGCTTCCAAGCTTCTATACATAAAATCTAGAGCTTTATTACCGTATCTTTTTCCTGCGGAAGAAGAGGAGTCCGGTGACTTGGAAAAACAGCTTAAAATGTATCGAGAATTTCTTAATGCCGTTATTGAGGTGGAAGCTATTATAAAAAAAGAAAATTTTTCTTTTTCTCCCGCTGGGCGCAATCTGCGCAAAATGATCGGTTCGGAGGAAAATCTCTTTTCGCCGCCGAAAAAAATAAAAAAAGAAGATTTGGCTGATATTTTTTTTCTGTTTTTAAAAAGTAAAAAAATTCCCAAGCTGGAGGAGGAAGTTTTAGAAGATAAAATAAATATTGAGGATAGGATATTAAATATCCAGCAGACGATTTTGGAAAAAATAAAAGCAAGTTTTAGAGATTTTTTGTCTGCCGGAAAATCTAAAAACGAAATAATCGTCAGTTTTTTGGCGATGCTGGAATTAATGAAACAAAAAGTAATTGATGCTTGTCAGGACGATTTATTTTCAGAAATAACAATAACAAAAAAAGAAAATTAAAATTATTTTTTATGGAAAATCTTGAATCTAAAATAGAATCACTGCTTTTTATCTCTGGTCGGCCGATGTCCGCGCGCGAATTGGCTGAGTTAATAAAAGCGGGGAGCGGGGAGATAGAAGCGGCTTGCGAGATACTTATGAAAAATAAAAAAGAAAGTAACTCCGGATTGCGGATTATAAAAAATAATTCCAGCTTTCAAATGGTGACAGCTTCGGAGAATGCTTTTTTGATCAAAGAGTTTACTAAGGATGAAACAACCGGAGAGTTGAGCCGCCCTTCCATGGAAACTTTAACGATTATCGCTTATCGAGGGCCGATCTCTAAAGAGGATTTGGATAGAATCAGGGGCGTTAATTGTTCTTTAATATTACATAATTTATTAATACGCGGGTTAATCTCAGCGCGAGAGGATAAGAAGAAAGGGGAGATTTATTATACAATAACTTTTGATTTTTTGAAATTTCTCGGATTAAATGAAGTAAAAGAATTGCCTGATTTCGAAAAATTGAGCAAAGATGATACTATTGATAGAATTTTAGAAGATAACGGCGACCAAATAAAAACAAAAAACGATATTGGAGAAATCAAAAAAGAAGTTGCTATCGTTGATGATAATAAGATTGATTGATTATATTTATAAAAATATGCATTATTTTGAAGAAATAATTGAAAAGGGGGCTGGTAATGTGCCTAATAACAATATTTGGAAGGTAGAGAATTGGGAATGGAAAAATTGGCGCAAAGCCGAAAGACACATGAGTCTGGCTGATTATGCGCAGAAGCAAAAAGAAGCAATGGTAGGAATACAAACGCGTGAAGCCTTTATTTTATTTAAAGGTCGCCAACCTAAAGAGGGGAGAGAAGGAGAAGATGAATTGGGAATGTTTTTTATCGAGTATGAAGGGTCGAAGTTTTTCAAGCAACGTTATTTTCAATATCGTTCCGACGTTCCAGAAGAACTGATAGTTGATTTTTATCAGGGAATAGAAAAAAATCAGGGTGGTTGACGCAAAATATGTCTTTTCCAATTTTAGTCGGATTTTTGATTTCCGGCATTATTTCAGAAAATTTAAATATTAATCCCGCTATTAAGGCGAAAATTTTGTTTTCCAGAAAAGAAAATATTATTGCGGCGGCCGTTGAATCTGCTAACCATCTTCCAGAGAATACCTACAAGCATTTCTACCCGCAAAATTATTTGCCACAAAATAAAACTATTGCGCCGCGGGCAAAATCCGAAAGGGTTGATGAGAATTTGTTTGTTTTAGCTTCAAGCTCCGCAGTCATTGATGTTGAAAGTGGCAAGATTCTTTATTCCGAGAATTCTGATGCGGTTAGGCCGATCGCCAGCTTGAGTAAACTGGCGGCAGCTTTGACTTTGTTAGATTTAATGCCAGAGTGGGATAATTTTTATGTTATTAACAGAAAAGACTTGCGATTCGGCGGGAAAAGCTATATTTATGAAGGGGATGAAGTTAAGATAATAGATCTTTTTCATTTGTCATTAATAGCTTCGGATAACAGCGCCACCGTCGCTTTGGGTTCGGCTTTGGGCCTATCAGAAGAAGAGTTTGCTTCCAAAATGAATGAAAAAGTTATTTCTTTCGGAATGGAGAAAACTGTTTTTGAAGATGCCACCGGACTAAGCAAAAATAACGTTTCAACAGCCGAAGATGTGGCGATTTTGGCAAAAAAAAGTTTTGCCAGAAAAAAAATCAGAGATATTGTTTCAAAAGAAAATTATTCTTTCAAGACAAAAGCCGGTAGAATTGTAAATTTGTTTTCCACTGATTATTTATTATCGATTTTGCCGCAAAAAGATTTCGGAATTTTTGGCGGGAAAACTGGCTACACTCAAGAAGCCGGATATTGTTTTGCGGGAGAATTTTTCCAAGATAACAAGAAGATTATTTCTGTTATTTTGGGGGCGCCAACCGATTCCGCTCGTTTTAACGAGGCGAAAAGATTAGCAGAATGGGGGTTTTCCAGTTTTTCTTGGGATTAAATAAGCGAGATTGCCAAGCTTTTTTTATTCAAGTATAATAAAAATAAAATAATTTATCAATGATTTATTTAAAATTATGTATAAAAAAATAATTTTAGGCAACTGGAAGATGAAAAAAGATTTATTATCCAGCTTGGAAGCCGCCAAAGAAATTAAGAGCAGATTTAAAGATTTTAACGATCCGGAAAAAGAAATTGTTATTTGCCCAAATCATGTTGCTTTAACCGGAGTAAAAAGCAATATTAAGGGGAGCGTTTTGGAGCTCGGAGCTCAAAATGTTTTCTGGGAGCAGCAAGGAGCTTATACAGGCGAGATTTCGCCGCTTACTTTAGTGGAATCTGGTTGTAAATATGTTATTATCGGACATAGTGAACGCAGAAAATATATGTTGGAAAATTATTCGATGATCCATCAAAAGGTCAAAGCGGTTCTGGATGTTGATGGTTTATCACCGGTTGTCTGTATTGGAGAAGAAAATGAAGATCGTAAAACCGATCGCCGAGATTATGTTCTTTTATACCAATTACAACAAGCCTTAGGCGGAATCGATATAGTTACCTATGGTAAAAAAATTATTGTTGCTTATGAGCCGATTTGGGCGATTGGTTCTGGTACTGTAATTGAGCCCGATGAGGTTGTCTATGCTCACAAAATCATAAAATTAGCTTTAAATGATATGTTTGGAATGAAGGCAGTGGAAGAAGGTTTTAAAATAATTTACGGCGGAAGTGTTACAAGTAATAATGTCGGACAATTTTCTAATCTTGAAAATATGGACGGACTGTTAGTTGGCGGTGCCAGCTTGGATGTGGAAGAGTTTTATAAAATTTGTAAAAATATATAAATTAGTTGATTTTTATGTACAACATAATTCCGCTTATAATTATTTGTTTCAGTTTTTTTGCCATTTTGTTTATTGTTGCGAGGAAATTTCCGGCAGCTGCAACTTTGGATGTGGAGAATATGCCAGCTGAAAAAGAAATGCGTTTTAAGGAAAAAATAGCAGCTAGCCGCTTGGAAAGAATTCTTGCAAAGTGGAAAATGCATTTTGGTCGTTTTTTTGGTTTTTTTGGTAGTAAAATAAGCTTATTTTTAAACTGGTTAAAAAGCCGGTTAAAAGAAGAAAAAAAGAAATATGTTGTAGAAAATTTTCCTGAGACCATTGGTCAGGATGATAAAAATCTTCTCATAAATAGTCTTTTTTCGGAAAATCAAAGTTTAGATGATGGGGAGTATTTTGAAAAAAAGGAGGCTAATTTGATAAAAATAATAGGCTTAGACGCTAACAATATCGAAGCTTTTGATTTGCTTGGCGAACTTTATTTTTTAAATAAAAAAAACGAAGAAGCTAAGCAAACTTGGGCTCATGCTATTAAGCTTTTAGATGATGAAGAAGCCGACAAACAGGCGGAAATTTATAATAAATTAGCTATTTTATATAAAGATTCTGGCAGCGCGCCAGTGGCATTGGAAATGGCCAAAATGGCTTCAAAATTAGTTCCGCACAATCCGAGGTATCTTGACTCTCTTATAGAAATAAGTATAATGAATAAAGATAAGAATTCGGCAGAAGACGGTTTAATGAGGTTGGTTGAAGTTAACTCTGAAAATGGAAAAATAGAGGATTTTAAAAAACAAATAAAAGAGTTGGAATAATTGTTTAAACTGTTATTTCAGCCGCTTTCTTATTTAAGGCGGCATTTTTTTCAGTATAATTAGCTTGTTTATTGGTTTTTTTATAAAAGCCGTTGTAGCTCAGCTGGTAGAGCACTTCCATGGTAAGGAAGGGGTCTCGGGTCCGAATCCCGACAACGGCTCAAACGAATTTTGATAATCTTTATTCGTCGGTTGAATTGGGTCGGTACCAAAGCGGTCAACTGGGGCAGACTGTAAATCTGCTGGCCTTCGGCCTTCGGTGGTCCGAATCCACCCCGGCCCACAAATTAAAAAAATCGTCTAACAAGACGATTTTTTTATCGTTAAAGACTTTACTTTTGTTTATTAATATGCTTAAATAGAGGTATAATTAAATTAATTAAAGCCTCAAAATGGCTTTCCTGAAATTATGGAATCATTTATTTTTCTAGCGATTCTTCTGCCTGTTTTATTTTTTTATTCCTTAAAGCAGATTAATCAATACCAGAGAGGGGTAAAATTTACTATGGGCCGTTTTTCCGGCATAATGGAGCCTGGATGGCGGATAGTTGTTCCGGTTTTTCAAACTTTTCAGAAGATTGATATCCGTGTTAAGGCGGTTGATGTTCCCGATCAGAAAGCAATAACGAGGGACAATGTTCCTGTTATGGTTAATGCGGTTATTTATTATAAAGTTTCCGATGCCGCCAAAGCAGTCATTGAGGTGGAAAATTTTTATTATGCTATATCTCAATATGCTCAAACAACAATGAGAAACATAGTTGGTGAGGTAACTCTTGATGAGCTATTAGCCGGGCGCGATAAAATAGCCGAGAGGATTCGTCAGATAGTTGATGAAGAAACCGATGCTTGGGGAATTAAGGTTAATAACGTTGAATTAAAAGATGTTTCTTTGCCCGAATCCATGGAGAGAACTATAGCCAAGCAGGCTGAAGCTGAACGCGAGAAACGCGCAGTTATAATTAATTCTGAAGGTGAATTGGCCGCCGCCTCCAATGTTGCTAAGGCTGCGGAAATTTTGTCTCAAACAGAAGGCGCTTTGCATCTACGCACTTTGCAATCAATAAATGATATTTCCTCTGATCAATCTAATACGGTTGTTTTTGTAACTCCAGCGGAAATACTAAGGGCTTTTGATGGTTTTGCTAAAAAAACAGAGGAAAAGAATATTAACGCAAGATTATAAAAAAAACAAAAAAATTGTTAAATAATTATTTAGCAATTTTTTTGTTTAAAATAAGAGAAAAAAACAAAACAAATAATTTTTTTTAAAAAAAGCTTGATTTTATTGCTTTTTATTTTATAAAGGTGTATAATTTTAATATAAAGTTCTTTATTAATAAGTTATTTGCAAAATTTAATTTTAAATTAATTTTTAAAATTTTGTTTAGCTAATACTTTATAAAAATAATAATAAACTTTCGTCCATGTTTGCTTGAATGAAGGGCAGGCAAAAGGTTGGCGAAAAAACAAAAAAACTATGGCTAAAATGACTAAGGCTCAAATCATGGCTGTTTTGTCTGAAAAGACCGGTTTGAAAAAAAGCGAGATTGTTAATGTTATGGACACATTCGCTTCTATGGCCTATTCCGAAGTTAAAAAGAGCGGGGAATTTGTTGTTCCTGGTTTTGGGAAAATGGTTAAAATGCAAAGAAAAGAAAGAATGGGTCGCAACCCGGCAACTGGAGAAACCATCAAGATTCCGGCAAAAACCGTTGTTAAATTTCGTCTTTCCAAGGTAGCCAAAGAAGCAGTTCTCTAATTAAGTTTTTTTAAAAAGCTATTAGAAAAAAAATAAGCCTCAAACATGGTATTGATCAGTTTGAGGCTTATTTTTTTTAAGACCATTGGGATATTTGCTGTTGATTTTTTTTGTGATATATTTAAAGGGGATACACGAAAAGACTTTATTTTTTTATATGAACAAAGCGGTTTTCTTTTTTTGGGTTTGCCAATTTTTTGGTTTTTATATTTATTTTGTAAAATTATATGGAAAACGAGAAAAATTCTTTCAGTCTCGATAACTCGGGTGTAATAAATCCGGAGTTTGGAGAAAAAATTGAGAATCTCAAGAAAGAATTAATTGAAAGAGCAAAAAGGAAATATGGAGAAATATATTTTGTCGGAAATAAAAAGAGTTTTGACGATTCTTTTACTATTGTTGAAGGTTTTTTATTTTTTTGGTTTAATGATAAAAGCGACAGTACACATGTTTTTAAAGAAAAACTTCCAGACTAAATTAATTTTTTATAAAAAATGAAAAAAATCAATTTTGCTAAACTATTTTTTTCTATTATTGTCTGCCAATTTGCTGGAATCATCGGTTCGTTTTTTACCGTAAAATCAATATCAACTTGGTATGCCGGGCTAAGAAGGCCGATTTTTTCTCCGCCCAATTGGATTTTTTCTCCGGTCTGGACAATCCTTTTTCTGTTGATGGGGATTTCTCTTTTTTTGGTTTGGCGGCAAAGTTCTTGTGGTAAAGAAACTTCTCGCGCTTTAATGGTTTTTTTTATTCAGCTCGTCCTTAACATTTTTTGGTCGGTTGTGTTTTTCGGCTTACGTTCTCCTGCTTGGGCTTTTTTTGAAATAATTGTTTTATGGATTTTTATTTTAATTTCCATGATTTTTTTTGGCAGAATATCTAAACTGGCGGCCTGGCTTCTCTTGCCTTATATTTTGTGGGTCAGTTTCGCGGCATTTTTAAATTATTCTTTTTGGCAACTGAATTAACTTATTTTAATAAAAAACCATTGAATATTCTTTTAAAATAATTATAAGATTTAAAAAGGTTATTTTATTTGTTTTATCTTGTACTTGATAGTTTTTTGCGGCGTTTTGAGATCTATGGTGTCGCCGATTCTTTTGCCAATTAAAGTTTTTCCAAGAGGGGAGTTTCCTGATATTATTCCGGCGGACGGATTCGATTCGGTCGAACCGAGTATTTTATAAGTTTTTTCACCTTGAGAATTTTCTATTGTTACCGTGCTTCCCAACCCGATTAAATTTTTGTTTCTGCTTGGCTCTATTATTTCAGCCATTTTAATCATTTCTTCAATTTCTAATATTTTTTGATTTAGTCCTCTTAGCTTGCCTTTGGCTATTTGGTAGGCGGCATTTTCAGAAAAATCTCCGTCAGCGACCAATCTTTTAACCTCATTGGCCAATTTTGGCCGAATTTTTTTCACTTCTTTTAATTTTTTTTCCAATTCTAAGAATTTAGCCGCCGTAATCCGAGGATCTATCTTAGCTTTTAAGTATTTATCTGGTTTTCTTATAGGTACTCGCATTCTTTTGTTTTACGAAGCCTTTTTCAAAATTACTTTGAATATCGGTTCGTATTGTGTTTCGTTGTCGTCTTTTATTTCTATTTTTTCCCCTTTGGCAATTTTGGCCATTATCATGTCTGATAATACTTGGTTATCGTTTGCCAGTTCGTTTTTAATGACTTCCAACTTATCAAGCTCTGAGCGGAATTCATCTTTTATATCATTTTCACGCTTCTTTTTTTCTTCCCGAAGTTTTTTATATTCCTCAAGAACTCGCTGATAATTAGCTGAGTTGCTTAAAGCATCGCGATACATAGCTTTTAGTTCTTTTTGTTCGGCTTTAGTTTTTTGGATGCGATTGAAAGTTTCTTGAATGTTAGACATTTATTTAATAGTTAATTTTTATAAGATAGAATCATTATAGCAGTTAAATTATCAAATTGGAATATATTGCAATTTGCCTTTTACTGCAAAAACCCTTAGTATTTTAATATGAAAAATAAAAAAATAAAATTGGAACTTTTAGCGCCGGCCAAAGATGTAGCAACTGGTGAAGCGGCTATTTTGGCCGGAGCGGATGCTGTCTATGTCGGCGGTCCGGATTTTGGGGCGCGCGCGGCGGCGAGTAACTCTTGGGGTGATATTGAAGGTTTGATTGCTTTTGCGCACCAGTATTACGCTAAAGTTTACGTAGTTTTAAATACTATTTTTTTTGATAAAGAAAAAAAATTAGTGCAAGAGTTTATAAATAAAGCTTATGAAGTTAACGCCGACGCTTTGATAATCCAGGACTTGGGTGTTTTGGAAATGGAATTGCCGCCAATCCCGCTGTTCGCTTCGACTCAAATGCATAATTGCGATATTGATAGGATAAAATTTTTAGCCGCGGCCGGCTTGGAGAGAATTATTTTAGCGCGAGAGTTGTCATTGGAGGAAATAAATAAAATAAAAATAGAATTGAAAGATTCGGCGGACTTGGAGGTTTTTATTCATGGCGCGCTTTGTGTGTCATTTTCCGGGCAATGCCATTTATCACAATTTCTGTCGGGGCGCTCAGCTAATCGCGGATGCTGTATGCAAGCTTGCCGTTTGCCGTATGACTTAGTTGATGCTAATGGCAAGGTCTTGGTAAAAAATAAATATTTACTTTCTTTAAAAGACCTAAATCAATCTAAAAATATCGCCGCTTTAGTAGGGGCCGGCGTTACTTCGTTTAAAATAGAAGGGCGCTTAAAAGATAAAAGCTATGTTGTGAATACTGTGGCGGCCTATCGAAAAATTTTAGACGATTTAATTGAAAGTAATAATTGTTATACGAAAGCATCTTCCGGCAAAGAAGAAATCGGCTTTATGCCGGACTTAGAGAGGGGGTTTAACCGCGGCTTTACGGAATATTGTCTGTACGGTCGCGGAGCCGAGATTATTTCGCCATTGAGTCAGAAATCAATCGGTCGCTTTGTTGGGAAAGTAAAAACCGTTGGCCGCGGATTTTTTATTCTTGATTGCGACAGTGATTTGGAAAATGGCGACGGTATTTGTTGGTTTGATAAAGAGAGGTTGGTTGGTGTTAATATAAACAAGGTGGATGGTAGAAAAATTTGCCCGGCTCGTCCGGTCAATTTGCATGTTGGGGATGAAATTTATTGCAATCAAGATTTATCTTTTGAAAAAGAAACAGAAAAAATAGACAGAAAAGTGGCAGTTGATTTTTATGTTTATGAAAATGAAGATGGTTTTACCTTGCGCGCGGTTGACGAGGATAATAATGAAATAAAAAAAAGATTTTTAGCGGACATACGGCTATCTGAAAATTTTAACACTAATAATGTTTGGCAAAGTCAAATGGGGCGCTTGGGCGGAACTATATTTTATTTGCGCGATATTGTTTTAAATTGGGACAGACCGCTTTTTGTTCCGAATTCTATTCTGAATAGGTGGCGCCGGGAAATAATTTTTTTCCTCCTTAAAAAGCGTTTAAGAGACTACCCCTTAAAAAGAGCGGAACATAAAAAAACCAAACAAACTTATCCTATTAAAGAGTTGGATTATTCTTACAATATAGCTAATGATTTAGCTAAAAATTTTTACGAAAATCACGGTTCTAAAGTTAAAAAATGGGCCACGGAGAAAACTTTGGACTATAATGATGTTAAACTGATGACCACTAAACATTGTTTGAAATATTGGTTGGGGGTTTGTCCTAAAAACAAGATAGCTTTTAATAAAAACAAAGAGATTTTTTTTAGAGAACCGCTTTATCTTATTTGCGCGGGCAAGAAATTTCGTTTATCTTTTGACTGCGGCCATTGCGAGATGAGTATCTGGAATAATTAATTCGGTATATTTATTTAATTTTAGCCAATAATTAAATTTGAAGAAAAAATATTAATTTTACGTATTATTAATATAATGATAGAAAATGATTTGCTAACGTTTGATGATTTTAGCCAAGAGGATGATGAATCTTTGGTGAAATTAAGCCTGATAAATCAGGCTAATTTTGCTTATTTGATAAGACGTTACAAAAATAAATTGTTTTATTATATAAAAAGGATTTCCGGTTTTCCTGAAGAAGAAGTTGAAGATATTCTGCAGAATGTTTTCTTGAAAATTTATAAGAATTTAAATGCTTTTAATAATGATTTTAAATTTTCTTCTTGGATTTATGGGATAGCTCATAATGAAACAATCAGTGCTTATCGCAAAAAACGTTCCAGGCCGCAGAAAATTAACTTAGAGGTTGATGAGGACGGAGTGGAGAAAATAGCTTCGGATTTTGATCTGGATAAAGAAATTAATGCCAAGTTGGCCGGAGAAGAAGTGGCGTTGGCTTTAAGTAGAATGGAAGAAAAGTATCGCGAAGTGATTGTTTTGAAGTTTTTAGAGGGTTTGGATTATCGAGAAATTTCCGATGTTATTAAAAAGCCTATCGGCACGGTGGCTTCTTTAATGAATAGAGCTAAAAAAGAATTCAGAAAAAATTTTAACATAAAAAAGCTTTAAAATATGGATAATGAAGAAATAAAAATTAACAAAAAAGAAAAAGGCGAAGAGTCTTTAGGGGTTGTTTTTGGCAGGGAAACGGTTGAAGCGGCGGATGGTTTGGAAAAGGATGTTATAGAAAGAATTTCTATTGGGAAAATAAAGCCTGTTGCTAAATGGAAGTTTGTTTTTAAAAACTGGATGCTTTGGGTATTGGGAGGACTTTCTATTTTATTCGGAGCTTTGGCTTTCTCTTCGGTTTTATATTTTTTCCAGCCAAACGAGATTGAAATTTTCAATAAATCCGGCGCTGATTGGAAAGAATTTCTTTTATTTTCTTTGCCTTATTTTTGGATAATTTCTTTAATGCTTTTTCTTGTTTGTTCTTGGTATTATTTTAAACATACTGAAAAGGGTTATCGTTATTCTGTAATTTTAGTTTTTGTTACATCAATTTTTCTCAGTATTTTTTTTGGCGCGATGCTTTATAGGGTCGGTTTCGCCAAATTGTTGGATAATTTTCTCGGGCGCCAATCTTTTTATGGTGATATTATAAATCCTCGCGCCAAATTTTGGTTGAACCCGGAGCGCGGACGTTTGGGAGGGTTGGTTGTTGAAAAAAAATCAGATAAAGAATTTATAATATATAGTAAAGATATCGGGGAGTGGAA
>CAZALZ010000010.1:0-20099 GCA_964486475.1 uncultured Gammaproteobacteria bacterium
CGGATGTTCCCGTTCCTTCTTCAAAGGCCCAATGCGCCAACAAACCGGTCGCGGTGTCGGCTTCGGCCGGTTTGGTTTTCCAAATTTCCGAGAAAGAAAAAAACAAGAATAATAATATTGATAAAGATGCCAGGCTGAAAAAGAGAGGGACGGCGGCGGAAGAGAAGATGGGTTTTTTATTGATGTTTTTTAACATATGGAATTATGAAAATTCAATTATTTCAATGTTTGGTTGATTTTTTTAAAAGATAAAGGGTTTGTGTGTATAATTTAGAATACGAATAAAAAACTTTTAGAAAATCATTTTATCTTATATCCCCTGGCCGGGACAGTGCAAATCAAATTGTCTATTCCATTCTTCGCCAATTTTTTCCTTAAATTAAGAATGTGCGATTCAATAGTGTTTGAAAAGGGATCAACGCCTATATCCCAAACATGCTCCATAATTATTCCTCTAGATAAAACCTTTCCCCTATTTTTTAAAAAAAATTCTAAAAGAGAAAATTCTTTTCTGGTCAAATAAACATCCCGGAAACCGACCTTTACGGTTTGCGCGGCCTGATCAAGAACTAAATCTCCCGCGGTCAAAATATCATTCTTAATTAAACTCGGACGGCGGGAAACCGCCTTTATCCTGGCTAAAAGCTCTTCAAAGGAAAACGGCTTAGTAACATAATCATCTGCACCGGCATTTAACAAATCGGCTTTAACAATCGCTTCTGATTTGACTGATAATATTATTATAGGAGTGCTTCCACCTTCTTTTCTAATTTCAGAACAAATTTCTATTCCTGTTTTTTTTGGGAGCATATTGTCTAAAAGTATCACGTCATATTCATTGGTCAAAGCAAGAAACAGACCGCGCTCACCGTCTTCGGCGCAATCAACCGCAAAATTTTCGCCTTTTAGGGCGCTCTTCAAAAAGTTAAGTATTTCTTTGTCGTCCTCAACGACTAAAATTCTCATAATTTTCCAAAAAACATTTTAAACTATATATTATCATAAAAAACTTGGCACAACAATTTAAAAATTTCTAAACAACTTATAAAGAAAAAAATCTTTTAGAATTAGCTAAAGAAATCTCGGCGATTTTTTCCGGAGAAACCCCTCGAATCTCGGCGATTTTTTCCGCCACATAAGAAACTAGCAACGGCTCATTCCGGCGGCCGCGAAACGGCTCCGGAGTCATAAAAGGGCAATCTGTTTCAACCATAAACTTATCCGCCGGCATTTTTCTGATTAAACTGTCCCATTGCCGGCTAAAAGTTATCAAACCGGTAAAAGAAATTAAAAGACCCAAGGAAAAATATTGCCAAGCCAAATTTTCATCTCCGGAAAAACAATGCAATACCCCCCATTCTTCGCCCGGATAAATCAATTCTTTGTTGCTTTCTTTAAATTCTTTCAAAGTTGAAAGCATATCATCATGAGCCACCCGGCAATGTATTATAGCCGGTAATCCCAAATTCCGCGCTAAGAGCAGCTGCTGCCAAAAAACCTCTTTTTGTTTTTTCTTGGCATCAGACAAATTATCATTTAACTTTAAATGATAATAATCCAAACCGATTTCTCCAATAGCCACGACCTTTTCAAAAGAAGCTAATTTGTGGTAATTGTCATAGTTAAATTCTTCGGCGCGGACGCGAATTACTTCCCGGCCAGATTCGGAGATTTCAACTTCGTCCTCCAAATGCACGGGATGCAAACCGACTGCCGCCCAAACGCCGCGTTCATATTTATTGGCTAAATCTAAGGCGCGGCGTGAAGTTTTAAAATTCCCTCCAACCAAAATCATCCCGATTCCGTTATTGAGGGAATTTAAAATAACTTCTTCGGCATCATCGGAAAAAGATTTAAAATTTACGTGCGAATGAGTGTCTATTAAATTCATAATGTCATTCTATCATTTAACGGCTCATAAATAAAGCAGGCGCACGAAACTTCGCGCGCCTGCGATATCTTTTTCCGTTTTTTATTCCGCGGATTGGGTCTGGTTTTCCTCTGTCTCCGGTTCGACAGAAGATTGCTCTTCTGTTTTAGGTTCAGTTATAACTTGTTCGGCGGTTTGTTCAGTAGTTTGTTCAGCAATCGGATTTTCTTCTACTGGAGTCGAGGCAGCTTTATCGCCGCCGAAAATCTTTTTCAAAAAATCTAAAAACATATTTTTGGCGGCTTGAATCAAAAATATTTTGCTTCAAGCCTTTTTAACGGGGGAAACCCCTTAGAAAATTAATAATATCATTGTCTTAATTGAAAATCAATATTGACAAATAATTTATTTTGTTTCTTTTTTGTTTCTTTTTTAACTAAAATTAGCCAATCATTTGCTAATTCTTAAATTTTAAGTTATGATTAAAATAATCAATAAATAATTTTCAACAAAACTTTTCTCAACCAAAAATATATGCCTAAATATATAATAAAAGGACCGGCGAAATTATCAGGCGAAATAACGGTTAAAGGCGCAAAAAATTCCGCCTTAAAGATAATTCCGGCTGCGATTTTATCCGAAGAAAAAATAACCATTTCTAATTTACCGGGGATTGAAGATGTTAAACAATCGCTTGCTCTTTTGATTGATTTGGGGGGGGTTGTGGAAAAAACCAAACTTGATGAAATAACAATCAATACTTCCCATATCAAGAAAACAGAACTTAACCCTCTTTTCGCCAATAAATTCAGGTCTTCTTTAATGTTTGTCGCTCCTCTTTTGGCGCGTTTCGGCGAGGTTAAATTCCCCCATCCGGGCGGCTGCGTTATCGGAGCGGGAAAAAGAGACATTGATTTTTCTTTAGACGGTTTTTCCGCTTTAGGGGCAAAAATAAACGTAAAAAACGGTTTTTATGAAATTATTGCTAAAAAATTAAATGGCGGATATTATTTTTTCCCATGGATTTCCGTTACTACCACCGAATCAATGATTATGGCCGCCGTATTAGCTGAAGGCCGGACAATCTTAGAAAATTGCGCAATGGAACCGGAAGTGAAAGCTTTGGCCGATTATCTTAATCTTTGCGGCGCCAAAATCAGCGGGGCCGGCACCCCGACTATCAGGATTGACGGAGTAAAAAAAATATCCGCTGAAAATTTCAATGTCATGCCAGACAGAATAGAAACCGGATCTTTCGCTTGTCTGGCCGCTGCCACTCGATCTCAAATTAAAATAACAAATTGCACGCCGAACCATATTAGGGCTCTTCTAGAAATTTTTAAAAAAATCAATATCCCTTTTGAAGAGGGCAACGATTGGTTACTGATCAAGCCGGCTAAAAAATTTTCAGCCCACAATATAAAAACCCACGAATACCCGGGTTTCCCAACCGATCTGCAATCTCCTTATACGGTTTTGATGACTCAGGCCGAAGGATCGTCTTTAATTCATGAAACAATTTACGACCGCCGTCTTTTGTACACTGATTTACTTTCGCAAATGGGGGCTGATATAACCATGTGCGACCCACATCGGGTTGTTGTAAACGGCCCGGGGCGCTTGCGCGGGCGGAAACTTACCAGCCCCGATCTCCGTGCCGGCATCGCCCTGGTTATCGCCGCCTTGATTGCGGAAGGCGAAACGGAAATTGATAATATTTATCAAATTGAACGAGGATATGAAGATATTGCTGACAGACTAAAAAATTTAGGAGCGGATATTTCCCGCATTAACGATTAAAAACGAATATGAGTCTTAAAAAAAGAAAAATTATTTTTCTGCTTTTCATCTTAATTTTTTTCACATCCTCTCCTTTAGTAATTTTTTACGCTTCCGGATATAAATTAAATTGGAAAGATCCATTATCTTCTTATTTTATCCAAAAAACCGGTATGCTGATTGTAGATTCGGAGCCGGCCGAAGCTAAAATATTTTTAAATGAAAAAAAACAAAAAAATATTTCTCTGGGGCCGGATATATTCAGCGGTGGCGAAACCGTTAAAACTCCAGCTAAAATAAAAAATCTCTTACCAGGTTCTTATGATCTGCGCGTAGAACTTGAGGGTTATTGGCCATGGGAAAGAAGAATAAAAATTTATTCCGAGCAAATAACCCACGTCTTGGATGTTCATTTATTTAAAAGAGAGTCGCCGACGATTTCTCTTTTAACCAACGATGAAAAAATCGAATTTTCTCCGAATGGCAAAAAAATATTGCTCTTGCCGTCAGCTAAAATCTTGGAAATAAAGAGCGGAAAAATCACAAGTGTTTCTTCTTCAACAGAGGAATTCGCTTATTGGTCGCCGGACAGTGAAAAAATTATTTTCCCCGAAAAAATAATCAATTTAAAATCACCGGAAAAAAATATTTCTTTAAAAGATCTTTTGGGACAAGATTTTTCCCAGGCAAAATGGGGGAAATCAAATGAAGAAATATTCTACCTTTACAAAAACAAACTGAATCGGCTTAATCTACAGACAAAAGCCGTGGAAACCGTTCTGGAAGAAGAAGGGATAATCAGCTTCTTGCCGCAAAAGAATCAAATAACCGCCATAATCTCCCGCGGAAATTCCGTTGTCTTAAAAATAATTTCATCCGCCCAAAAAGACTCCGGCAAAGAGACAAGCCTGCCATTTTCCGCAGAATATGTTTTTATCAACGAAGAAAGCGAATTTCTAAATGTTTTAGACAAAAAACATTCGATTCTTTATTTGATTAAAAATAACGGAGAAACTTTTAAAACTATAGAAAATTGCAAATATGCCGACTGGTTTGAAAAAAATATTCTTTTCTATGGAAATGATTTTGAAATTTGGTCCTTAAATTTATCTGAAGAAGAAAATAGGCTCTTGACTCGCGTTAGCGGAAATAAAATACTCGGGGTTAATGCCACAAAAACCGACAATTACATTTTTTATTTTACAAAAAAAACAGCCAGTGTTCTCACTTGGGACAAGGGGGAAGAAAAAATCCAACCAACAGAACTACTAAAATTAGAAAGCATTGTCTCTCCGGCATTTAACTCGGAAAACGGGATAATTTATTTCCTAAGTGAAGTGGAGTCGCAAAAAGGATTATATCAATTGCCTGTCGAATAAAAAAATCGCCGGCGGATAAAATTTGCCGGCGTTTTTATTTTACGAAAAAGTATAACGTTTTTCGGGTAATTCTTATTTTAAATCGGAAATATTTTTAGTAAGAACGGTTTTTTGATCTTTAGTTATTAAATAAATATTATCAGAATCCGCGCGCTTGGCATAGCATAAATTATCTTCCGTGCAATCACCAACCATAATAGTTTTATCAACATCTTCTCCGGAAACTTGGATAATCAAATTATTTTTTTCTAAACCGGTTCCGTAAAAATCCTGCTCTGGAATATCGGATGCGCGCAAATCATCTAAAACATCTAAAATTTCATTGATTTTATCTTTGTTTACCGCAAACTTCCATGGAGATATTCCAGACCAAACACCCTCTTTTCCTTCGACGATAAACTGGTTTTTACCGTATTGAAAACGAATTTTCCCAACATACTCTTTGGAAAAAGAAAAAATCTGCTTGTCTCGCCAATCTTTGAGAGAAAAAACCGTGGCTAAATTAGCGTTGACGCGATATATTTTTTCAAAATCACCCAAAGAAACATAGCTTTGAGCATAATCATCCGTGGACTTGCCGACAAAAAATTCATAGTTTTCTACTCCCTGGGCTATCTTTACTTTGGAGGGATTATCAAAGCCGAAAAAATCTTTTTTGTCTTTATTGTCGGAAACTAATTCCAGCTTACCCTCGGCGGCTTTCTCCAAAACAGAAGCCACTTCATCCATATTGGAAGAAGGGGCGTAAAAATCTTTTGTCCCGCTAATCTTCCATCGATCTCCTTCTTTCTTAAGAATAACGGTTTTCTTGGAGTTTTCAATTTCAATTTCATCAACTGAGCTAAAGTTTAAACCAGATAAAAAATTTTTTTCAATATTGCCGGTCGTCTTCCAATCTTTTATCGGTCCACTCCAAAACCAAGAAAACAAAATTAAAACTGCTAAAATTCCAGCTAAAAATAAATTTTTTTTCATAATTGTTGCGTATTGTTATTGTTTATTTTTTGCCGTTTCCCGCGGCGGCGCCAAAAATAACGGATAAAACCGAAAATTAAAATTAATATCGCCAATACAAAAATATTAATATAGCGAATTATTTCCTTGGCGACCGCAGAAAGGCTTTTTATAGGACGATCCTCGGATGCTTTTGAGCGGATACTGATTAAATCAGAATCAAGAGCCAAACCATCAACCAGGTTCTGAAAAAAAATCAAATTATCAGAACTTCCTCCGGTAAAATTATCAGAAGCGAAATCACTGTCGCCGATAATGGCTATTTTACCGCTGTCGGTTTCTCCGGCGGAAAAAATACTTTTAATTTTTCCTGTCAAAATAGCGCCCAAGACATATTGTTTCCCTTTGGAAGGAGCTTTAAGCTCTGAAGGATTGATATCAAAATTCTCCGACTGGCTCCAAGCGTGTTCGGTGCTTTTCAAAAGTTTGGAAACGACAATCCCCTCTATCGGATTAATGGTCAAACTGCTGGCCCAAGGCAAAACTAAACTTTGCAATCCGGAAACTATTGCACTCTCTTGATCAAAATTTTCAGGTAAAATTTTCGGCCATAACGGGTAATTAATCAAATAGGTAAACCCCATGGATCCTCCGGAAGATGAAATTGACGCCCGGCCGTTAGAAACATCAGCAACTAAATCATTGTTTAAAACAACCCCCCAAGAATTAAAAAGTTTCTCCAAACCAAGAGAATTTTTTGCCGCTCCAACACTGGAATCGACATTCACCCCATCAACCAAAAATACAACCGGCCGGCCGGAAACGACAAAACTGTCTATTTTTTTCAACTGATCTTCGCTGAATTCTTCTTTGGGGGCGGAAATCAGCAAGGCCGAAACGCTGGTACCGATTTCTTCCTCGCTTTTTAAATCAATAGTTTCAACTTTATAAATTTCATTCAATACCGATAAGGCTTGAGATATTTCTTCATTCCCGGAAACAATACCCAAAATCGGCATATCTCGCGTTGTCAACTTTTTGATGGCTAAGGTTAAATTATATTCTAAATTACTAACGGAATTAACCACCGGAATAACTTCGGTTTCGCCGCCATATTCAACAATCAACCCCAAATAACCGTTAATAACTTGGAAGGAATCATTGTTATAAGATTGGACGGAAATAGCCGGAATCCCCTGCATTCCTAAATCCTCTATTGTTTCGGCGTCGGTCGGCGGGTTGATTACTTGATATTTGAATTTTCCGCTGGAATAATTTTGATAATCTTTTAAAGTGTCTTCAATCTCCTGCTCCAAGCTTAAATATTCAGGCGGCAAGTTTTTGCTCAAATAAGCCTTAACAATCACCAAATCATCAAGATTGGCGACTGTTTTTTTACTGGCGGACGATAAGGAATATATTTTGTCGGAAGTCAAATCAAGGCGCGCGAAAATCTGATAAGAAATAAAGTTAATCGCCGCTATAATCGCTACGACAATTACTATCGTCAATGTACAGTTTATTTTCTGAGATGTTTTTTGCGTCTTCATATTAATAATGATTAATAATAATTTAAGATCTTTTTCCGACTAAACGAACGTTAAGCCACAAAAAAAGAAAAATAAAAGAGACATAATAAACCACATCTTTAGTGTCAACTACGCCGCGAGCGATATTGTCAAAATGATTACCAAGACCGATAAAAGACATAACCGGAGACAGCCAAGCCGGCGCCGTCAGAACGACAAAATCATAACCGATAATAAAGAAAATAAAACAAGCGGCTAAACCGACAATAAAGGCGATTATTTGATTTTTAGTCATAGCCGAAACAAAAAGACCGATAGATAAATAAGATCCAGCTAAAAATAAAGCGCCCAAATATCCTCCGACAATCGGACCAATATCAACCCGACCCAAAGAAGCTACTGTAAACGGTACTGTTAAGGTCGCCAGCAAAGCCAGGCCCACAAAAGCCAAAGCTCCGAAAAATTTAGCCAGGACGGCCTGCCAGTCAGTTAAGGGTAAGGTGAATAAAAATTCCGCCGTGCCGCTTTTTCTTTCCTCGGCCCAAAGGCGCATTGTCAAAGCTGGGGCTAAAAAAAGAAAAATCCAGGGTAGGAGCGAAAAAAAATTACGCAAACTGGCTTGTTGATATAAAAAGAAATTTTGGAAAAAAAGCCAATTTCCGGCAATCAAAAATACGGCAATAAAAATATAAGCGATAGGAGAATTAAAATAACTCCAAAGCTCTTTTTTAAAAAGAGTGAAAACCGTTTTTAAATATTTTTTTGTATTCATATAGTATGGGTATTGAATATTGAATTATGAATATTTTATAAATTAGATATTCATAATCCAAAATCGTAATTCGTTATTTTGTGAGTTCCCTAAAGATATCTTCAAGACTGGCCTGGGATTTGGAAATTTCCAGAATATTCCAGCCGCCGGCAATGACGGACTGGGTTACGGACGCGCGCAAATCAGCGCCATCGCTTTCTATTTCGTACCTGGCACCGTCAGCGGTTTCATAAAATGAAACTTTAACAACCCCTATAATTTTATTCAAAGCCGCCAAAACACTTTCTCTTGGGCCGTCGGTTTTTAAGTATATATATTCTTTCCCGCCGGCTTTAGCGGCCAATTCGGCCGGAGAACCTTCGCCGACGATTTTCCCTTTATTAATAATAATTACGCGATCGCAAACCGCCGCCGCTTCCGCTAAAATGTGTGTAGAGAAAATGATTGTTTTTTCTTGGCCAATCTTCTTGATAAGCTCGCGAATTTCCGCAATTTGGTTCGGATCCAGCCCGGTAGTCGGCTCATCCAATATTAGAATATCCGGATCGCCGATAATGGCCTGCGCCAAACCGACTCTCTGGCGGTAGCCCTTAGATAACTCATCAATTGTTTTATTTAAAACTTTTTCTAAAGAGCAAACCCTGACAACATAAGCCAAGCGATCGGCTAAATTGTTTTTCTTTAAACCGCGCATCTCGCCGGAAAATTTTAAATATTCATCCACCTTCATATCATCATACAGAGGGACCATTTCCGGCAAATAACCTATTTTAGCGCGGACAGCCAAAGAATCTTTTTCTGAGTCAAGCCCGTCAATTTTAACCGTTCCGGAGGTCGGAGACCAGAAAGAAGTTATGATTTTCATAGTCGTGGTCTTTCCGGCTCCGTTAGGACCGAGAAAACCGAGAATTTCACCTTTTTGCACGGTAAAATCAATATCATCCAAAATTCTTGTGCCGGATATTTCTTTAACGAGATTTTTTATTTCAATCATATGTTTTCTTTTCGTAAAAACAGGGCGATAAGCCTGTTCTTCCGCCATAGAAATATAAAATCTTAATTTCTAAAAGACGGAGGACGAGACGTTAAAAAATATTTTATTATAAAAATATCATTTGAAAAAAATCAAAGCCTATTTATATAATACGATAATGTTAAATTCTTTCTTCAAAAAACAGACTCAATCGGCGAGCCTATTTTTTCACTCTGTCAAACGGCTCAAAACGGCCACTTAGCATATTCTGCTTTTTCCCCTAATTGCCTTTCAATCGACATCAAACGATTATATTTGGCAGTACGCTCCGAACGGCAAGGAGCGCCGGTTTTTATTTGGCCAGTACCCATCGCCACCACAAAATCAGAAATAAAAGTATCTTCGGTTTCGCCGGAACGGTGGGAAACAACCGCCGTCATGCCGTTGGCGCGCGCCATCAAAATCGCCTCGACCGTTTCCGAAACAGTACCGATTTGATTTAACTTTATTAAAATAGAATTGCAAACATCGTCGCCAATTCCTCTTTTCAAACGTTTGATATTGGTGACAAAAAGGTCGTCGCCGACGATTTGCTTTTCCGGAAATTTTTTGTGGAAAGCGGCAAATCCAGCCCAATCATCTTCAGCAAAAACGTCTTCAAAAGAAACAATCGGATAGCGTTTAACCAACTCACCATAAAACTCCCCCAAATCCAAAGAATCCATAGTTTTGGCTTCTTTGCGCAAATCATATTGGCCATCAGTAAAAAACTCTGAAGCTGCCGCGTCAATTCCCAAAACAACGTCTTCGCCCAAACGATATCCGGCCGCGTCAGCCGCTTCTTTTATTAATGTAAAAGGTTCTTCGTTGGATTTAACATCGGGAGCAAAACCTCCTTCGTCGCCAACCCCTGTAGAATAGCCGCGGTTTTTAACAACTTTTTTTAAATGGGCGTAAATTTCCGCGCACATTCTGGTAGCTTCTTGAAAATTCTTCACTCCAATCGGCAAAACCATATATTCCTGAATATCAGTCGCCCAATTAGCATGTTTGCCGCCGTTCATAATATTCATCATTGGAATCGGCAAAATAAAATTTTCTTTATGCTCTGGGTTCATTTTAGCCAAATATTCGTAAAGCGGCAATTTTTCCGAAATCGCCTCGGCCCGCGCTACGGCCATAGAAACAGCCAAAATCGCGTTAGCTCCAAGCTTAGCTTTATTCTCCGTGCCGTCTAATTTTATCATGATATCATCTATTTGATTTTGCTTGGCGGCATCTTGCCCGGTCAATTTATAAGAAATTATCTTATTTATATTATCTACGGCTTTCAAAACACCGGCGCCGTTATAACGGTTCAAATCTCCGTCGCGCAACTCTACCGCTTCGTAGCTTCCGGTAGAAGCTCCAGAGGGAACCATAGAAATTCCCATAGAACCATCCTCTAAAATAACCGTCGCGGAAACCGTCGGATTGCCGCGGCTGTCTAAAATTTCTTCAGCTAAAATTTCTTTAATTTTCATAAAAATAATTTAAAGTTACTTATTTACAAGCTTATTTTACATTAAATTTTTGAAATCCACAAGCCCAATAAAACCGCCGGATCTCCTTGTCCGGATTTTATCCTATAATCTATTTCCAATAAATCAGCTAACATTTTTTTTAATTGCGCCGGAAGAAAATTTCGGCTTTGCACCGCGGCTTTTCTGGCAACATAAGAATTTAATTTTAATTCTCCCGACAATTGGTTTTCGGAAATTTTAGCCGACATAGCCGAAGCAATTTGCAAAATCATCTTTATTTGCCGCAAAATCATTGATAAAATATAAACCCCGTTAGCCCCTCCTTGCAACTCTTCCTCTAAAAGCTTGGCGGCCAAAGCGCGATTGCGCGCGCCGATAGCATCGGTTAAAGCAAAAATATTTTCTTCAAAACGACCGCGCACTAAACTTTTAACATCATCCTCGTCAATCTCGGGGGCTTCCGGCCGGTTATTTTTACAAGGCAATACTAACGACGCTTTATAATTTATCAATTTATTGATTTCATTGTCTATTTGCCAAAGATCGCCGGAAGTTAAAGCAATCAGGCAAATAACGGCGCGGTCGCTGATTTTTCCGCCGCGTCCAGTAATGTTTTTTTTAATCCATCCGGCCATTTCAGTGCTGTTCATTTTTTTAAACTCCTGCTTGACTTGCGCCGAATCTAAAAATTCCGCTAATTGCTTTTCCGCCTTGGTTAGTGGTTTTTCCCGACCATCCAAATCAATCCTAACAATCGGCGAACCGGAAAAATTCTTTTTGGTTTTAAGAAAATTTTCTAAAAAAACAATAATGTTCTCATTGCCGGATTTTTCTCTTTTTTGAAAATACTCGGCTATGCTCGGCAAAAGATCTTTGGTTTTGGTGCGAAAAACATTTTCAATAACAACCATGCGCTTAGCCGACCAAAGCGAAGAAGCGGCGGTTTTTTCGTTAATTTCGCGCAAAGTGGTTTTTTCGCCGTCTAAATATTCAAAACCGCCGCCGGTAATATCAACTTCCCGCGAAAATCTTTCCCGCAATTCTTTGATTTTTTTCTTGGCGCGGAAATCATCCTCGCCGTAAAAAAATATTATCATCAGGATAAAAATTTAATACAAAATATAAATTAATAAAACAAGCTCTTATTATGTTTCAACCTTATCACCTTCCTCCTCTTTTATAAATCCGCCGGCCTGCAAACTCCACAACCTGGCATAATTTCCACCCTGACGATCTTTTAATTCATCGTGTGCGCCCTCTTCGGTAATGCGGCCGTTTTCAATAAACAAAATACGATCCATTTTTTTAATGGTGGATAAACGATGAGCCACGGCAATGACTGTTTTTCCGAGCATTAAAAGATCTAAAGCTTCCTGAATGAATTTTTCCGATTCAGAATCCAAACTGGAAGTAGCCTCATCCAAAATTAAAATCGGCGCGTTTTTCAAAATCACGCGAGCAATGGAAACGCGTTGGCGTTCGCCGCCGGAAAGTTTTACGCCCCTTTCGCCGACAAGAGTGCCATATCCATCCGGCAAAGCGGAAATAAACTCGTGGCAATGCGCCGAACGCGCCGCTTCTTCAATTTCCGCCCCAGTCGCCTCCGGACGGCCATAAGCGATATTTTCCTTAATTGATCGATGAAACAGAATGGGCTCCTGCGATACTACGCCGATACTTTGCCACAAACTTTCCTGAGTAATTTTGGCGATATTTTGGTTGTCAATTTCAATCGCGCCGGAACTTAAATCAAAATTTCGCAAAAGCAATTTTATAATAGTGGTCTTGCCGGCGCCAGAAGGACCGATAAGGGCGATTTTTTCTCCGGGCTTAATGGATAAATTAAAATTATCCAGAATTTTTCTGGTTTTGTTGTAACAAAAACAAGTTTTTTTAAATTCTATCCCACCGCGGTCAACAATTAATTTTTTAGCGCGCGGAGCGTCTAAAACTTCCGGCACAGTTAAAAAGACCTCAGTCATTTCTTCCGCGTCGGCAAAATAACGATAAATACTGCGAATTGTTCGGCCAAAATTCCAACCTTGCATTATCAATATCACAACATATGACTGAACCAGTGCGAAATCTCCGACAGTCAGATCGCCCTTTCGCCACAAAAAAGCCGTTATTAAAAGCAAACCGATTTCCAAAGAAATCATCAAAAAAGCCGTTGAAGCGTTAAAAATTTCTTCCTTAGTCCAAGCAAAAATATTTTTCTTGGCAAAATCGGCATTCAAATCGGAAAAATTTTTCGTTTCGCGGAGATGACCGTTAAAAAGCTTCAAATTGACGGAATTGGAAACCGCATCCGCCAAGAAAGCGGAATTTTTAGAAATGGCTTCATTAACAATGACATCATATTTGTATTTCCAGCGGGAAAAGAAAAAATTAGCCGGATAAAAAATAAGGAGCCAAAACAAAACCGCCAAACCAAGCTTCCAGTTATTAAAAAGAAGGACTAAAAAAACAATAACCGTATTGGTCGCCAAAGGAATCAAGTCCCAAAAAAACGATTCAGCTAAGCCCTCAAAGGCCCGGCCGAAATAATTAACCTTCTTTACTAACGCCCCGGTAAAACTGTTGTTAAAAAAAGAAAAGGATTGCTTAAAAAGATGATTAAAACTGGCGGAATTTATTTCCGCCTGGGTCCGGGAAATAAACCTCATATCAAAAAAGATAAAAACTCTGATCATTATCCAGCGAAAGATTTCCAGCCCGGCCATAATCAGCAAAAAACCAATAATGCTTTTAAAAAGATTTTCGCGCGGTCCGGAAGAGGCCACGGCATTGAATATTTTTTTGGAAAACACAGGTAAAGAAGCATTAGCGGCGGCGGCTAAAAATCCGCAAAGAGAAATAACAAAAAACATCCACCGGCGTTTTTTGATGTGGCTCCAATAAATTTTCAGGGTTTGAGAAGTTTTATTTTTCATAAATCCAATATTCTGATTCTACTCTTTTTTCCTATAAAAAACAAGGTTGAAAATAAAACCGAGAGATTGTACTCTCGGCTAAAAATTATTTGACAAAAAAAAGAAAGCTCAAAAAATTAATTCAATTTTCCGCCGATAATTGGCAAGCCGGCCGGATCTTTATAACAGCCAAAAGGATTGTCACAGAAAATCTTAATATATTTTTTATACTGATAATTGCCGTCTTCCAGCCATTTAAATTCAAAAACCGGACCAATACTTAATCCAGTTTTCTTTTCCGTATCATAAATAAAAGTAATAGGATGACCAGCGCCACAACCCCAACAATCATACACATCAAAAGCTAAATAGCGACTGTCCGCGGAAACGCTTTTAATGGCCGGGAATCCGTGCTCTAATTCTTCTAAACTGGTAGTATCAAATAATTTCGTAATCGTGGAAGATGCTGGTTCATATTTAAAAGCTGATAAAACCGTTACCCCCACACCGGACGGATTTTTCAGCACCGGGAAATTTTGATGAGCTGTGTACCAATAATTAAACATGGAATTTACCACAAAATAAACATCATCTGTCCCCATGGCTTTTCCTGTATTAAAAATCCAAGAATTCTCCGGGACCGTCATAACCGGCGTTAACGATAACTCGCTCAAATTATCTTCATTCAACTTTTTGCTTATTCCCGGCTGTTCATTGACAGGATAAGCGATTTGATTCAAGATCAAAGGATGTTCTTGATCGCCGGAGTAATAAATTATATTATCCTGCTTTTGGCCGTACAGCAGCTGATAACTGTTATATACTCGGCCGTTTTTAATATCAGCTTCCGGCAATATTTCGTTTTTATAGGCTTCCCGCCAGTCTTTATATTTTTCGTCCAACCGCGCCAATTCTTTCAATTCTTCCAAGGACAAATTCTCGTCTTCACTGATCAATTTGCTTCCGCTCTGATGAGTATCAACAACATACCAATCTTCTTCTTCGTTATAGCGCGCGGCTATTAAATAAGTGCCGCCTGTCTTAATCTCCGCGGCGCCGGCTATCTGATACGGCACGCTGAAATAATACCCGCCCATTTGTGCGGCCGTGATGTTACCGCTCAATTCTCCTTTAATATTGTCGACTACTTCAACCGTATATAAAGTAAAAGGAGCGACGAGAGAATTCTTTTTATATCCTTTTTTCTCAATAACTTTACCGGCGAAAACAAAATCCGACATGCCTATCCTTACGCGATCATCATCAAGCCCGCCGATGTAATCCACGAGAATCACGTGCCCGAAACACGGCAATTTAATTAAATTGAAATATAAGCTAAGCACAATAATAACCGCAATTGCCATAACAACAGACAGACTAACGATTAATTTTTTAACTTTTTTTATGTTTAACATGAGCCGAATATTTTTAATTATTTTGTTTCAGAAAAACTTTCCAAAAAATGTCTTAGTGTTTCTTTTACTCTGTCTTCTTCACCCTCGGCACCAAAAACCTGAACAAAAACTTTTATTTCAGGCTTATACAGCATATTAACACGCCAACCGCTGTCCCAGAAATCATTCCTTTCAAAAATCTGAACAAAAAATTGATGGGAATTTTCCTCATACACTTCTTCATCAATCATTTTCGGCCTGCCGCCATACCAATCATTTCTATAATACTCTTTCAATTGTTCAAAATTCTCAATATCAATATTGGAAGCGACTGCAAGAACTAATTTAAAACCTGATATCTGCTTCATGGGCAATCCTTCGCCCGCATCACTTTCTTTATAATCGGAAGTTTCCATATTAACAGCCCAAAGCACATCCGGATTTTTCAAATTTTTTTCGTCTTTTATAATGTTTAAATAATCCGGATATTCAAAGTTAAGGCCATATTCCGTATTTTCATATTCTTTCCATTCCTTGTCTACTTCAACATAATTTTCATTTTCTTTATTTTCGCCATCAAGATTGTCTCTTTGTCCTGTTTCATTTTTAGCGCCTCCCAGACTTGATTCTTTTTCTGTTTCGGATGTTTCTTGGCGCGAGCATCCATTCAATAAAAAGAATATCCCGAGTAAAAAAATAATAGTTGTTAGTTTTTTTTCTTTTAAAATTAGTCATAAATTTTAATGAAAAACAACTACTTGAAACTTTCTATTATTTTATAAACTTCTTCTTTCACTTTTTCCTTATCTTCATAATTACCGATGACACCTACAATAGCCTCAGTGCCGGGCTCAATTAGAGTCACGATGACAAAATTTACTTGACCTTGGTCTGTTTTCCAAGTTTGTATAAAGAAATCTATGTTATTAGCTGTTTTGTCTTGTTCATCCTCTAAAATTGAAGTACTTCCAAAACCACCCTTTCTTCCGGCCTTAAGCTCGGAAAAATTTTGAGCTGAAATACTTTCCACAATTTCCATTTTTAAAATTTTTACTGGCTTTAAATAATTTTCTTCCGTTTCTGCTTGATTATTAACATTCATCTCCATTAACCAACGATTCTGAGAGGAAAACATTGCAATACTTTCTTTGTCTGATACAACTTCAAGATAAGGAGGATAATCAAAACTTATATCATATTTCTCATTGATGTAGGTCCCGTAATCATCCTCTTCCGAAGAAACATCTGACGACGAAGCTGTTTCTTGTGATTCTTGTCCGTTGTTCAATTCTTTTCCAGAATTTTCTTCAATTGGATTATTGCTGCTGCAGGCGGACAAGAAAAGCGGCAGGAGTAATAAACTGATAGTTAATTTTTTAACTTTTTTCATAATTTTTAGATTAGCAGAGAGGTTACAAGAACCTCTCTGCTTTTATTGTTTTATTGGCCGGATGTTTGCCAATAGTTGCACGAACCGCCATATCCATCTACTCCACTGGAAAAACTCGGAGGAAAACTTTCCCCGGAAATCCCGCCGTAGCCTGCATAACTTCCCCGTTTCACTTCAAAATGAATATGCGGAGCGGTAGAATAACCGGTTGAGCCGACATAGCCAAGCGTCTGTCCTCTTTCCACCCACCAGCCAGCCGTAACAGAAACGCTGCTCATGTGGGCAACGCGATACAAATATCTGTTATCTTGATTGGGATAAGCTTGGCCTGTTGGTCCAGCCTCAACAATAACTTGATTGCCAAAACCGCTGTTTGCTCCGCTGGCCCAGCCGGCAAATTGGACACAACCGGCCGCGCAAGCTTTTACTGGCTCGCCGGAAGCTGCACCAGCACCGAAAAAATCAACCGCATAATACATACTGCCGACATGTGTAGGGTCACCAGAGGCAGTCCAACACGCACCATTATATCCTTGGGTAACATAGGCACTGTCGAGATATGGTAAATGCCAATTCCAGGGAAATGAATTATACACACCGACCGTTGCGGTTTTACCTTGATCATTCTGGTTTGTACTGACCGGCGAACTTGTTTGGCTACAACCAAAATATAGCACAGCCGCAGCAAAAGACAAACAAAACAACAACGACTTTTTAATCATTATAATTCTCCTTAATAAAAGTTTTTGTTTTTAGTTTAGGGACGTCCGGCAATGTCTGTTAATTTTAAAGAACAATTTAAGTAAAGAACATTTAACCCTCCTTATTTTTTTAATTTTTATTTTAAAAAAGGCTAATTTTACTATTTTTTTCTAACTTTATATTTTTAATAATGGCATATACCGTATAAAATAACCACAAATTTTCATAGAAAATATCTAAAAATTTTAATAGAAATTTTAACTTTTCATTCATCGTAAAACCGGCCGGCTCTTGCGCCAATCGCTTTTTTAAGGTATGATTATTGTTTAATAAAAAATAACTCGAGTCGTCTTATGACAAAAAATACCAACAGCAAAGTTATAAAAATTAAAGGCGCGCGCGTCCATAACCTGAAAAATGTCAGCCTGGAAATTCCGCGCGACAAACTCGTGGTTATTACCGGCTTATCCGGCTCGGGAAAATCTTCGCTCGCTTTCGATACTCTTTACGCCGAAGGCCAGCGCCGTTACGTGGAATCGCTGTCGGCTTACGCCCGCCAATTTATCGGCTTAATGGACAAGCCGGACGTTGATCAAATCGACGGCCTCTCGCCGGCCATTTCCATTGATCAAAAATCCGCTTCGCATAATCCCCGCTCCACGGTCGGCACGGTCACGGAAATTTACGATTATCTGCGCTTGCTATACGCTCGCATCGGCGTTCCGCATTGTCCGCAATGCGGAAAAAAAATAAAAAAATATTCAGTAGATGAAATTGTAGAACAAATCGGGAAACAATACGCCGGACAAAATGTTTTTATTTTTTCGCCGATCGTCAAAGACAAAAAAGGCGAACACCGCAACACGATTGACGGCGCGGCCAAAGCCGGTTTTTCGCGCCTGCGCTTTGACGGAAAAATATATTTTATCGAAGACCTGGAGGAAATGACGATCGACAAGCAAAAAAAGCATTCGCTGGATATTGTCATTGATAATTTGAAAATTTCTTCGGACAAGGAAGATTTAGCCAGACTTTCCGAGTCGGTAGAAAAAGCTCTGGATTTATCAAACGGATTAGTTTCTATAGCTGAGGATAATTCTCAAGAAAAAAGCACTGCCGCCGAACATACTTTTTCCAAACTTTTCGCCTGCCCGGATTGCGGAATTTCCCTGGCGGAAATGGAGCCGCGGGATTTTTCTTTCAATTCTCCGCACGGCGCCTGTCCGGTCTGCGACGGCTTAGGAACAAAACTGGAAATAGACCCTGATTTGATTTTAAATAAAAACCTAACTATCGCTCAGGGAGCGATTAAACCAATGTCCCATTCTATCAATGGGCCGCAAACTTGGCTTTTGCGCATTTTGGGAACGGTCGGTGAGGAGTATGGTTTTGATTTGAATACGCCGTTAAAAAATTTTTCTGAAAAACAATTAGAAACTTTGCTTTACGGAACCGGTAAAAAAGACTATCGCATGGATTATGAATCAGATCGATTTTCCGGCGAATTGGTTACTAATTTTGAAGGGATAATTCCCAATTTAGAACGACGCTACAAACAAACCGATTCCGATTATATCCGCAAAGAAATCGGCAAATACATGCGGACTCTTCTCTGCCCGGAGTGCGGCGGCAAAAGATTAAAAAAAGAGATTTTGGGCGTGAAAATAAACGAACTTTCCATTTATGACGTTTCTTCAAAAAATATCGCCGCAGCTAAAACTTTTTTCGCTGATTTAGAAAATTCCAAAAGCCTGACCGCCAAAGACAAAAAAATATCCGGTCAAATAATTAAAGAAATCCGCAACCGCCTAAATTTTCTGTCCAATGTCGGTTTGGATTATTTGACTTTGGATCGGCCGGCGATGACTTTGTCCGGCGGCGAAGCTCAGCGCATCCGTTTGGCCACGCAAATCGGCTCAGCTTTAGTCGGCGTGCTGTACATTTTAGACGAGCCGTCCATTGGTTTGCATCAGCGCGACAATTCCAAACTGATTTCCACTTTGAAAGAATTGCGCGATTTGGGGAATAGCGTCATTGTTGTTGAGCACGACGAAGACACGATCCGCGAAGCCGATTTTGTCGTTGATGTCGGCCCGCGCGCCGGAATCCACGGCGGAGAAATTATCGCCTCTGGAACGCCGGCACAAATCGCCAAAAACCAAAAATCCTTGACTGGCCAATATTTATCCGGAAAAAAATCCATTCCTCTGCCGAAAAAATACCGCTCGGGAAACGGCGCGTCCATAAAAATCATCGGCGCTCGCGAAAATAATTTGAAAAATATTACGGCCGAAATCCCGTTGGGAAAATTGGTCGCCATCACCGGCGTTTCCGGTTCGGGAAAATCAACTTTAATGAACGATATTCTGGCAACCGCCTTGGCTAAAGAATTTTATCGCGCCAAAGAAGAACCGGGAAAACACGACCGCATCGAAGGCTTGTCGGCCATAGACAAAGTTATTACAATTGACCAATCGCCGATCGGCCGCACGCCGCGCTCCAATCCGGCGACCTATACCGGCGCTTTTACGCCGATCAGGGAACTGTTCGCTTCCTTGCCGGAAGCCAAAATCCGCGGCTATAACGCCGGACGCTTTTCTTTCAATGTACCGGGCGGACGCTGTGAAGCCTGTTCCGGAGACGGTTTGGTAAAAATAGAAATGCAATTTTTGCCGGACGTCTACGTGGAATGCGAAGTCTGCCACGGCAAGCGCTACAACAAAGAAGCTTTGGAAATATTTTACAAAGGCAAGAATATTTATGATGTTTTGGATATGACTATTGAGGAAGCTATGAATTTCTTTGAAAATGTTCCGTCAATTTACCAAAAAATCGCCACGCTAAATGAAGTCGGCTTGGGCTATATCAAAGTCGGCCAATCCGCCACCACTCTTTCCGGCGGCGAGGCGCAAAGAGTCAAAC